>NZ_JAXBME010000016.1 GCF_033963835.1 Cytobacillus sp. IB215665 | reverse complement strand
GATGGGCAGTAAAGAATGGAGATATTACATCAGAGGATTTAGCTTTGGTAGAGAGTATAAGAAAATGATGAAAGCTAATACAAAGGTTTTGTTAATGTTATTAACGGATTAATAAAAAAATGCAATGAAGTGGGTCTATAATACCAAAAGGAATAAATAATTGGAGCTTGTGCTAAAAATGAAATGAATATATTAATTAGAGAGTGGAAGAAATATTATGAAAAAAAGATTTAGATGATAAGTGGAGAGCCGTATACATATAGAGGTGTATGTACGGTTCGGAGGAGAGCGTTTGGAAACCTATCATAGTAATATGTCAAGGCGCTGGGAGCTTTTCCTACTACTAAAAAAGATCACCTAGCTTTAGATGATATTTAAAAAGAAATATTAAATGTTGGTGCTAACTTATAAGCAATCAAATAAAAAAGTAACCCAACGCCTAATAATGCGCTAACAGTAGCGATAAAACTCACACTTAGACTTTTTGCTACATCATTAAATATATCACCCATTGTTATCTACCTCCCACAAAAAGATACTCAACTAAATAATAGAATAATTTTACTAAATATGCAAAATATTAAAAGGCTCACCTGAAGTATTAGTATTGGTAGAGTCATGAAAGAACAAGGACTAGTTTCTAATTATACTGTGGCACAGTTTAAACCCCATTCAGAAAAGCCAAATGAGGACCACTATTCCAATGAACTAAACCGTGAATTCACGCGGAACGAAGCGTTATCCGTTGTCGTAAGTGATTTAACATATGTAAAGGTTGATAAAAAATGGCATTACATATGTGTCTTTGTTGATCTCTTTAATCGAGAAATTATTGGACATAGTACTGGATCGAATAAGGATGCGTTGCTTGTTTATCGTGCTCTCGCTTCAATAAAGGAAGACCTTCATCATATCCAATTGTTTCATACAGATAGAGGAAACGAGTTCAAAAATAAGTTAATTGATGATGCTTTAAAAACATTCTCTATTAAACGCTCTTTAAGTATGAAGGGATGCCCCTATGATAATGCAGTTGCAGAAGCAACATTTAAGATTATTAAGACAGAGTTTGTCAAAGGTAGGCAGTATGAAAGTTTAGAAGAATTAACACGAGAACTCCATAGCTTCTAAGATTGTACTATTGATTTTCTCTATCTCATGCTAATCTAATACAGGATTTTGCACCTTATAATAATCAGCTTTTGCTTCTTTCATCATCTTCATATGTTCAGGTTGTATAAATGCTGGCGTCCATTTCATTATTTTATCAAGACTTTTTTTAACAAGGGGGACAAATCAAAAAGGTTCATATAACAGAACAGTAAATGGTAAGAAGAAAGTCATTTATTTGTGTATGTTGTAGCCTCTGAAGGTGAATTGTTGCTGATAACGCGATTGGTGGATTAAAAAAATTAGATTTATCGGATGTTCCTGGTGTAAGATATACAAAACCTTCGATTGCTACAGTTGGTTTAACCGGAGAGCAAGTAAAAGGAAAGGATATGTAGTGAAAACTTTTGTATTACCTTTAGATGCTGTTCCAAGAGGTCGGTTTTCTTATCCTACAAGAAACCGACTTTTTCAATTTGAAATCTTTCTTAGCGTAAAAATTTCCGAAAGGTTGGCTGTACCCCATATTGTAATCTAAACAATTTGGAGACATTTTATAATATAGTATAATTTTCCTGTTTTGTTATATGATTCTTTACAAACAAAATAATGTAATGTAATATTTAATTTTGTAATATTAAAAATATAAAAAATATTTAGTAAGGATGATATTTATGAGCGTACAAATAACATTTTCTGGATCTCTTGTTAATCAATCCACTCCTGAAGTATGGAATGTATTGGAGGAGGAGTTTGAGAGCGTTATCTTACTATTAAAAAAGGAAAAGCCATCTTTATACAAAAAAATTATAGATAGTAATGGAAATTTTAGGTCATTTGTTGGAGTTTACTTAAATGGCACACAATTAGAAGGTCATTTTAAAGATATTAAATTAAGACAAAATGATGAAGTTTTATTTATAGGTAGTGTGGCAGGAGGATAAGAAATCATGGTTGATTTAAGAGGTATTGACTTTGGGGACACAACAAAAATTAATAGACATGGGACACATAGGGTAATATCACCTAACGAAACAATAAATAGAATTAAAGAATTATTGCCAAAGGTAGGTATAACAAGAATCGCAGATTTGACCGGACTGGATCGATTAGGAGTCCCTGTTTTTTCAGCAACTGTACCAAATGACCGTTGTGGAATTTCGGTAAATAACGGAAAAGGAACTACCATGGAAGCTGCTAAAGTAGGAGCGATGATGGAAACAATTGAAACATTTTGTGCGGAAAATATAGAATTACCAGTTATAACTGCATCTTATGAAGATCTAAGTAAAAAAGAAAAAGTCTTAGATCCTTATTCAATACCAAGTTATATTGATTTGGAACAAAATTTACATACAGAAGTGCTAGACTGGGTACCCTCTATAGAATTGTTCTCCGGAGATCAATATTATGTGCCGGCAAGCTTAGTGAGTATACCTTGGGAAGGAAACGGAAGAGGAATCTGGATTGAAAGTACAAATGGACTGGGTAGTGGGAATGTAATTGAAGAAGCTATTTGTCATGCTCTTAATGAAGTTGTAGAAAGAGATGCTAGGACCTTAGCTATTTTAAAAGCGACCATAAAGCCGAACCTTCCTAGTATAATTGATGGAAAACCTCTTGTTCCAAGTGATACAACAGGTTTTCCAATGATAGATATTAATACCGTCCCCCAACATTTATATGAAATTTCCAAGAGAATAGAAAAAGAAGGGGTGAAACTAATCATTCGAGATATTACATCTGATATTGGTATTCCAACCTTTTCAGCAGCTCTTGTAGAAGAAAATTGGGAAGGTGAGTATTATTGTCATGGTGGAGCTGGAACACATCCAGATGCAGAAATTGCTTTAGAAAGAGCAATAACAGAAGCAGCACAATCAAGATTGACAGATTTTCAAGGAACAAGGGAAGATATGTCTGAACAAGCACCAAGTCAAAAACCTAATGATTTATCTTTTATGACCTCAGATCGGGGAGAGATGAAGTCATTTAATGATTGTGTTAATTACAAGAATCAAACTATAGAAGAGGATGTTCGCTGTATTCTTGATAGACTATGGGAGATTGGAAGGAACCAAGCATTCCTAATAAATTTAAATAAGAAAGAGTTACAGGTTCCCGTGGTTAGAATTTTAATACCACAGTTAGAAATGTGGGTTTTAAATCATTTTGATATTAAAGGGTGTGTTCTAGGTGAGCGAGGTAGAGAAATACTGGAACTCGAATAAAGATATTTGGGTATATACTGGACCCTCTCTTTCTATGGAAGAAACAGCACAATTGGCACCTGATGTGACTGTGCTACCACCTGCTAAACGAGGTGATTTCCAATTTAAACCAGGTGCTAAACAGCCTAAAGTTATTGTATTGATAGATGGGGCTTTTCTTAATACATTGACTGTTTCACCTAGAGAAATCTTATCATTAATGGATCAAGGTATAAAAGTTATTGGTTCCTCTAGTTTAGGAGCAATTCGTGCCACTGAACTAGAGAAATTCGGTATGGTCGGAGTGGGAAAAGTATTTGAGATGTATAGGGATGAGATTATCATAGCAGATGATGAAGTAGCAATGTCAATGGACCCTTCTACTGGTAATGCTTTATCTGAACCGCTTGTTCACATTAGAGTGATAATAGAAAAGGCAGTAGAAAGTGGCACATTGAATGAAATTGAGTCTATGAGTTTATTTAATAAAGTACAGAAACTTTACTTTCCAAAAAGGACTTTAGATATATTTTTAAGTTTTGCTTCTGAATCTCTAACAGAAGAGAAATATAAAAAGCTGCTAAATATTACTGAAAATTATGACTATAGAATCAAAAAAATAGATGCTATAAATGCTATAAACAAAGCTATTGAGATTTTAAATCAAGAAAACAAATAAGCTTGGCTATTGGAAGGAGGTGAATTACATGAAAAATTATTCTTTTTCAGATTTTAAAAATGCAGTTAAAAAATCACAACTAATTGATACGCCACGTATGGCAGATGCAAGAATGGCAGACGCTAGAACTGCGGATGCAAGAACAGCAGATGCAAGAGCATCTAAAAGAGTGTAATAATTTACTTATTATTTCTTTCAAGAGTAGCTATTGCTACTCTTGATTTTGTTAATTAAAACAAATGAAAAGAGGTATGGCAACTTGTCATTTATAGAACCTATATTAACAGATGAAGAAGTCGAACGTTACTCTCGTCAATTACTACTTAGAGAAATTGGAGTTAAAGGACAAGAAAAACTTAAAAAAAGCTCTGTTCTTGTAATTGGAGCTGGAGGATTAGGTTCACCTGCTTTACTTTATTTAGCAGGAGCAGGAGTTGGTTCTATAGGTATTATCGACGGAGATAATATAGACCTTTCTAATTTACATAGACAAATTATTTACAATACAGAAGACATAGGAAGTTCAAAATCTGAAGCTGCAGCAGAAAGAATTAAAAAGATAAATCCAGGTATTGATGTAAAACCATATCACAATTACATAACTATGGAAAACGCAAGTTTAATTATTCAAGATTTTGATGTAGTAATTAACGGAACGGATAACTTTTCAACTAGATACCTTGTAAATGATACCTGCGTTAAGCTAGGAATACCTCTTGTCGATGCAAGCGCTGTTATGTATGAAGGTCAAGTAGCTGTATATATGCCCAACAACGGGTGTTATCGTTGCCTTTATCCTAATCCCCCTGAAGGAAAGAATGCTCCATCTTGTAGTAACTCAGGAGTTTTCGGGGCGTTAGTCGGAATTATGGGATCAATTCAAGCTATGGAGGCTCTTAAGGTACTCTTAAATATTGGTCATATATATGACAGTCGTCTTATTTATTTTAATTCTCTAACAGGAAATTTCCAAACTCTTCTTAGGAAACCGAATCCTAATTGTCCTATATGTAGTAACAATATCAGTAAGGATTTAAAGTACGCAGAAGAATGTGATATTGTGGAAAATAAACAACCTTTTGAACTTGATAATGAAGTAAAACACTATGAAGTAAAACCTTTAGAATTAAATGTGTTAAAGAAAGATAAATCATCTTATAAAGTAATTGATATTCGTGATAGAGATATGTTTAATCGAGGTCATATTGAAGGTGCTATATTAGTAGATGAAACTAACTTGCCCCAAAAAATAGAAGAATTAAAATCTCAGTATAACTTAATAATTGTTTGTCAGTTCGGTAAAATAAGCAAACATATTCAAAAAGAATATAATGATATAGGTATTAAGAATATTTGGTCACTTGATGGTGGTATTATAAATTGGGAGAGGTATAATCTACCATTAGTTAAACTAGATAAAACTTACTCATGATCCTTATTAATAGATAACTTGACTTTATCTTATTGTAATAGTAAGTTCCTTTTTATCCCAAAAGCATTGTAAGCTGTTAGCTTTGTGAATTTATCAGCGTTAACTGGTCAAAAAGAATTACAAGCCGTCTCAAGAACGTCTTGTATAAGACTTTCTAGGTTGACAACCATCCAATTTGAGGTGGTACTTTGCTTTTTGAAAATAAAATTTATCTCTAGAGTTACAACAAATTCAAAGATTAATTGAAACCTTGGGTTTTCTGAACGGAAAATTGGATGGAATGCGGTGGGAAAAATGAAGTGGAAAGATTGGAATCAAAATTTAAAGATTCGGCTGTATGGTGAAGGCGTTATTAATATTTTGTTTTCAATGTATTTTCCTTTCATGGCAATCTATTTTGCAGAATATTTCGGAAAAGGTAAGGCCGGATTATTATTAGTTCTCTCACAATTCATTGCTTTACTTGCTAACTTGTTCGGAGGATATTGTGCAGACCGCTTTGGACGTAAGAAAATGATGGTGTTTTCATATATCGGTACCTCTGTAGCATATTTTTTATTTGCTATGGCTAATTCTCCGTGGTATGAATCACCAGAATTAACCTTTATATCATTTTCATTGGTAGGGGTTTGGAACGCTCTATACTGGCCTGCGAGTCACGCTATGGTTGCAGATGTAGTCCCTGAAAAAGATCGAAGCAGTGTCTTTGCTGTTTTTTATATGGTGCTCAATATTTCTGTTGTTATAGGGCCAATCCTTGGTGGGGTATTCTTTTTTCATTATCGTTTTGGTTTACTTGTAATAGCATTACTTATTAGTGTAATCTTTACGATCATGCTTCAGCTCTTTGTCCAAGAAACTGTACCTACCTTTATAAATGATAATGTAAAGGAACAAAGGGAATGGTATGTTTTCTTAGTAGAGCAAGTAAAAAATTATCGAATTATAGCAACTGATAAAATTTTTCTTATGTTTATCTTAGGAGGTATTCTACTTTCTCAAACGTTTTTGCAAATGAATTTATTATTATCTGTTTATATATCCGATAATGTTCCATTACAAACGATCTTTTCTTTTAGGGGATGGTCCTTTGATGTATACGGAGAAAAAGCATTTAGCTTGATACTAGCAGAAAATGGTCTAATGGTGACTCTGTTTACAGTCCTTGCGACGAGAATCTTTAGTCATTTTAATGAGTGGAAATTGTTTCTAACATCCTCAATATTGTATGGCATCGCGATTATATTGTTTAGTAGTACATTGAATTTTTGGGCTTTATTTTTAATTATGTTAATATTCACTACTGCGGAACTCATGGTAGTTGGTGTACAGGAAAGCTATGTTGCCAAACTAGCTCCTAAACATATGAGAGGACAATATTATGCTGCTGCTAGTTTAAGGTATACAGTTGGTCGGACAATTGCACCTCTGGCAATTCCCATGACAATATGGATTGGTGTTACTCAAACATTCTATGTAGTAGGAATACTTGCATTTTTTAGTGCTGGACTATTTTATATTATGGGAAGATTGGAAGGTAGAAAGTCCAATCTGAAGATCAAAGAGTATATATGATATATAACCACCTGGTAAATCACTTGGGTTTGGATACAAATCTCATCGAATTAAACCCAGTAAAAAGATTCTATGTCTGAGTACAATTATTTGAGATTGGAATTTTAAAGGATTGAACATGGGCGCAGCTATGAAATAGCAATACCCTACCTTACATGTAAAACAGAAAGTGCGTTAATTTCTAAAATTGTTGAAGAATTATCCAAACATATTAAGGATGGTAAAGAAGTTGTCATCCAATTATTCCCTAGTAGCTCAGCATGGTATTTGTGTTGCACTGTTAATACGAATGTCACAGGTTCGAATCCTGGCTGCGGAGCCAATCGTATCGAAGTAAAGTATGGTATATGAGAAGATGAAATCGTGTTAATTTAGAAATAAAGGGTATACTTTATGGTATGTAATATATTTAATTAAGCTTGTATTAATGTGATAGGTCAAATTAATCAATTTTATGCAACACAATGATTATTAACTTTTTCAGTTAAATTATGTCTCCTATTCTAGTGAATGTTAAACCAACACTAGTTTGAGGACCAAATATACTGGTATCTACTTCTATCATCACACACATAAAACATACCATAGTCATTACATATAAATAGGTGTCCATATGGCTTTTCTCTCCTAAAAATCAATTATTATATATTAAATTAATGACCTTGATATACTTCTTGTACTAGCATCCATACAGCTTGCCCTTTTTCTGTTATTTAGAGAAAATATCCTTAATAGACGACTTATTCGACTGAATTTCTATTGTGTTTCATAACTACTTTCCAAGTAACTAACTTCTAAATAACACTTTGACACTTCCACCCCTAAAGGGACAAGCTGATAACTTACGGAAAAACAGTGGGTTTCTCGAGTGATTGTTAAACAAGGATACAGAAAATCACCAAATTATTTTGGCTTTTTCTAATTCATCCAGGTTTATTTGATTTTTTTGCATAGGGCTAGGACATATTGTGTTATGTATACTAATTTTCTCGTTAATGACTATGACATCCTGTTCTGTTTTACAAGAATGTACTAATTGAGAGATTTCTTTTTGTAATTTTAACCAAGTAGGTAGATATCCCGCATCCTTTGCTATTTTTTGAAAGCGTTGATATGTGTCCATTTCTAAATACTCTTTAGATATTGGTTTACCTTTCAAGGGCATAAATATAGTTTTTGTACCAACGAAGATTTTATAAGATTAATTAGCTGAATTTACTCGGTACTAGCAGAACAAAGTTTACGAAAAAAACTGTAATTTTAAATAGGAACTTCTGCATAAAAGGAGTTTCTTTTTTGTTGTAGGTATTTTCTTACTAAAATATGTACATCTACCGTTCTTGGTATCCTTGTACACTATAAAAAGATGCCTGTAGTGAAAAGATATCTTTATTTTCTAGTTTAGGACTATAGCAAAGAATGTTATGAAAGCGTTTTTTTAAAAGAAATTATTAAAAAATATTGACATTAAACCCACTTTAAGGTTTAGGATATATGTATAGAAATTATTGTTAAGGAGTGTGATTGGTTATGTTTCGTTGGGATGGAGGCTTCATCATGGTTTCGTGGGAGCGATTTGATGAAGGAGTAGAATGGTATACAACACATATGGGATGGGAGTGTCTAGATCAGGTTCAGACACCACTGGGAAAAAAAGCCTTTTTGAAAATGCCTAGACTAGGAGTAGTTACGGTAAAATCATTTGATTCCGATATAGACCATTTCATAAATGAAACTGGGGAAGAAGGTAATGTAAGGTTGTGTTTTGAAATTGGCAGTATCGAAAATACACTTAACTATTTTGAACAGCATAACATTACTTACTCAAAACAGGTCACATTAGTAAATGGTTTGAAAACATTTGATTTTTATGGATTTGAAAATGCTCGATTTACAGTTTTTGAAAACCCTTCAGAGAAGGATAATTACCCTGATGCTAGACTACTAGGGTTTGGTGAGATCAATGCAAGAATCGGTGTAACTGATATAAGCAAAGCTGTTGATTGGTATACGACTCATCTAGGTTTCTTGAAGGTCATTGAAGACCGAGAGAAAGGATATGCTCATCTTCAAACGGAAGATGCGTATGATTTCAACGTTCATCAACAATCATTAATGGATAATATTTTTCTAGAAAAAATTGATGAACCAGTTAGAGGGAATCCTGCAGTACGTACATATTTTGATATTAGACCGGATAAATTTTATGAAACATATAATAGACTCAAAGATCAGCATATGGAATTATCAGAAATAGCAGGGAATCCATTGGAAGGTTGGGGAGGCTTCCATTTTTTCGACCCAGATGGCAATCGTATTAACGTTTGGTCGTATCGCATGATGTAATCAGGAAAAAAATAAGAACGAATCAGGTTTCATATATTATGTATGTTACCGTTCTTAACAATTAATATGTTCACCGTTATCATTTCATCTTATAAATTGGTGACAGCCGTTTGTTGAGTTTGTCCACACTTCTACAGATGAGCTTTGGATAGGGTTGTCACTTAATTTGCCGATGTTCAATTTTACTAACATTATTATATGAATCAATTGATCATAAAAGGAAAAAGTTGAACATATTTACAATAACAGCTAGAATAAAAACGTTGATGGAAAATTGAGGTGATTGACATGGAAAGAAACATAGTTTCTATAAGTATTGGACAACCCAAGAAGTTATGTTTGGAATGGAAAATCGGAAGATTCAGGTATAGGGAAAAAGATCATTGAGGAAGCCTTTTTAACAACAGAGGGGTTTGTAGGTGATGGAGTAGCTAATCAAAAGTATCATGGTGGACCAGATAGAGCTGTTTGTGTTTATCCATATGAGCATTACTTACAGTTTGAAAAAGAATTTAATAAATCTATTGAACCACCAGCATTTGGCGAAAATATAACAGTAAGGAATATGCTTGAGAAAGATATTTTTATAGGAGATATATTTGCTCTTGGAGATGCAATTGTTCAAGTTTCACAGGGCAGAATTCCTTGTAATACGATTTCGAAGTTCAACGAAATTGATTCTCTACTATCTAGGTTTGTAGAAACAGGGTATACTGGTTATTTCTTTAAAGTCCTTAAGGAAGGTGCTGTGAACTGTAACTCGGGGATCAAATTGATCGAGCGTGTACAAAATAACGTGTCAATATGGTCTGCTAACCAAGTTTTATTTCATGATAAGAAGAATAAAAATGCTATAGAGGAAATTTTAAAATGTTCAGACCTAGCAGATGCCTGGAAAGATAAGGTTGGAAAATTATTAAAAAATCTCACTTAACCATATAATACATACCTTTGTTTACTCATTTAATCACATCTCACCCATGGGTTAAACGTTATTTAGAAATAACAGTAGTGAAAGATAGCTTGTTAGTGATTGATCTCTATTATCATATGCATAAGCAAGTTTTGACACAATAAATCGTATTATGAAGCAACCGGCACGATAATAGAATATGGAAAAAAGAAAACATAAAAAGCGTGCTTTGAACAATCTTCATTCAAACACGCTTTTTATAATTGTAGCTTATTCAGTTTTTTAATAGGTGATAAGCAAAATTAATGTCATTACAACCGTTACATCGAAGAATAGTTAACTACACGTGCGATGTTTTTAAGATGTTTTAAACTTTAATATTTGATTATGCAATGTATCTGCAAGGGCAGATAAGGCTTCTGCGGAACTCGTGATTTCTTCTGTAGTAGCTAATTGCTCTTCAGAAGCTGCAGAACTTTCTTGGTTTGCTAAAACAGATGAATGTGCCATTTCTTCTACAGATTTTGAGCTAGATACTAATTGTTCATTTGCTTCAGCCATCATTTGAATAGAACCCATAACCTCGTCTACTTTCGTAGCAACGTCAGAGATTAATTGAGATATATTACTGAATACGACATTTACTTCTTCAGTTAACGTAATGCCTTCATTTACCTTGTCAGTACCTTCACTCATATGTTTTACAGAACTTCTTGTTTCATTTTGAATCTCATGTAATACAGAAGCAATTTGTGATGCGGAATGCTTTGTTTCTTCTGCTAGTTTCCTTACTTCATCTGCAACAACAGCAAAGCTTTTACCATTTTCTCCTGCTCTTGCCGCCTCGATTGCAGCGTTTAAGGCAAGCAAGTTAGTCTGTTCTGATATATCGGTGATAATATCAATAATATTACTAATCTTATTAGATTTTTGATCAAGTTGAAATATTTGACTTGTGCTGTCAGTTACGATATCAGTGATCATTTTCATTTGTTCAACGACTTTTGTAACAATAATAGAGCCATTTTCAGAAGCTGCAGTTGCTTTTTTAGAGATTTCTACCATGTCACTACTATTAAGTGCTATTTCTAATGTATTGTCAGATACCTTCTTAATTGTTGATGAAATATCATTAATACCTTGTAGTTGTTGCTCAACACGTTCAGCTGAATGCTGAGTGAGTGTTGCCATTTGTTCTGTAGCCAGTGAACTTTGTCCTGTGCTTGCACTTAGTTCCTCAGCGGCTGCTGCGAGTTGATCTCCTGCTTCAGCAGCATTATTAACTAACACTCTTAAATTATCTTGCATCGTATTTATATCATTTCCTAACAAAGATAATTCATCTTTAGTCTTTATTTTGATGGGTTCACCCGTTAATTCTCCATCGGCAATTTGACTTACGCGCATACTTATCGTTTTTAAAGGATTAGTAATTTTCCTTCCTGCAATTAATGCGATAACAAAGGATATGATTATTGCTAAGACTAGACCAATCAATAATAACGTTTTTGTAGATTGGTATATTTTATTGTTTTGTAATGATAGGTCATTTGCAAGATCTATATTAAGCTTCATGAGCTTTCCAATCTTATCCTCAACTTTGTCGAATTGATCACCACCTAATGCAATGCCATCACGGGCCTTTTCATATTGACCTTGCAAAATAAACTCGATATTTGTCGTGACTCGCTCTTTAAATAGCTCCCAGTCATCTTCTAATTGTTGAAAAATTTCTTTTTCATCAGCAGTCATTGAATTTTCCCTATAGTATAATAGCATTTGATCAACGGTATCCATACTATTTTTTGCCTTTGCCGTCATTGAGCTATCTTCATTGACTAAAGCTTGTAGCATTTGAATTCGTGTGTTACTGGCATACTGTGCAATTCTACCAATTGAAGAGGTAGGTACTAGTCTTTCATCTACTATATTTTTGCCGTTTTCGTTAATATGAGCAATATTAACAATGGCATAACTCCCCAGTATAATGAGGATTATTATTAAAGATGAATATGAAAGTAACAGCTTTGTTTTAATTTTCATCCGTGTCTCCCTTTCTAAAAGTGGTAACGTTAACATTTGGTTATTATGTAGTTGCTAAATACATAGTGGAGTTAACAAAGCAACCTGTATTTTCTTCAAGCATTTCCATATTAATGCATGTATAGCTGTAAATCAAGATCATTTTTGTGAAATCTTATAGTATTTCTAACAAAGTAGGTGGGTATGTATTTATTGTCCAATAATCGTTCTGTGTAAAGAATCTTCGTGAAAAGAACCTAAAAAAGATTGATCGATATACTGATCAATCTTTTTTACTATATAAATATACTATGTTCGTAGAAAAAGTAGTATTTATTATCAGCATCGGCTGGATATACGCTAGTGTCATTATTTTAAAAAAGAACATTATGACAATAGCAAGTCATCTGTTAATTTATACTATGCGGAGGCATTTGCATTGCTATTTTGTGTTTGTTTCTTCCAAGTAATTATACGATCTTTCCATGCATAGGCGAAAGTTATGATAAATGCAAATAAATCAGCGAGCGGGAAAGCAAGCCACACGCCTGTTAACCCAAACAGACGAGGTAATAATAAAACTAGTGGGATTAAAAATAATACTTGGCGAGCCATTGATAGAATGAATGCCGGTTTAGCTTTCCCGAGTGCTTGATAAACGCCTCCAATAACCATTTGGAAACCAACTGTGACCATAAGTGCAAATATGATTCTGAGCGCGTGTTCGCCCATCGTAATTGCCTGAACATCAGAAGTGAATATTGAAATTAATGGTTTTGCAAATACTAGAACAATTACGAATACCGCAGCTGAAATTATTGTTGTTACTTTAATGGATAACATTACTGTATCGTTCACACGTTCAGGTTGTTTTGCACCATGGTTAAAGCCAACAATAGGTTGCAAGCCTTGAATAACTCCGAACATCGGCATGACAGATAGAGCCATTACCTTATGAATCATTCCGAATACGGCTACTCCAAGCTCACCACCGTAAATGATTAACATCCTATTTACTGCAACAAACATAATACTACCTGCAATTTGTCTAATGAAAGCAGAAGAACCGATAGTTATAATGGATTTAATATATGATAGTTTTAATTTGAGATGTTTAAATGAAATACTCAAGCTACTTTTCTTTTTTATAAAGAAATAATTAAATATATATAACGCTGCTACAACTTGTGAAATAATAGTAGCGATTGCAGCACCTTTGACACCCATATTTAATGTGAAAATAAATATAGGATCAAGGATAATATTAATAATCGATGAAACAATCATTGTTATCATGGCTGTTTTTGCGTTACCTTCTGCGCGTACAATATTGTTCGAAGACATGGCAAATGCAAAAAAGATCATTCCAAATAAAATAATGCTTAAATAATCCATTGCATAAGGAAGGATGGAATCTGTTGCACCGAAAAGTCGTAGTAACGGTTCTAGAAATAAAAGGCCAAGAATAATTGCTATGAAGTTTAAGCCGAGTAATAGAGCAAGAAAATTACCAAAAACATGATTAGCTTCTTCTTGCTTCTTTTGCCCAAGTTTGATTGATATGACTGCCGAACCACCTATACCAATGGCAGCAGCAATTGACGACAATATTAATTGCAAAGGAAAGGCTATTGATACACCAGCAACTCCAAGCGTTCCTACACCTTTAGCAATAAAAATTGTATCAACAACGTTATAAAGCGACATAACTAACATGCCGATCATTGCAGGGATGGATAACTTAGACAATAGTTTGGGTATTGGTTCGGTACCTAATATTTCACTTCTATTATTCATACATATTCCCCCATTTGTAATTTATTAGCTTCCTAACTTTTTGTTAATACTTTTTCCCAACCATCATCCTTAAAGTGACAATAACATAATTAACATTAACCAATGTGGTTAATGTTAATGAACTAGTCAGATATGGATAGTTGGTAGATGATCTCGAAGAGGGGAGTCACAGTCTATACTATCTTTATTCATTTGCTTCTTTGCAAGTATTTTTTTTCAACTTCTTTAACCAGGATAACAATAGGGCCTTTTCTTCAGGTGAAAATCCACTTGTAAGCTCATTTTCTAAATCGACAATGATATTCCATAGCTTTTCAATCTTTTCGGACCCATGATTAGTTAAATAAAGCCTCTTTAACCGGCCGTCTTTACTGTCACATTTTCTTGTCACAAGTTCTTTATTCTCAAGCTGTTCAATTAACCCTGTCAATGAGGAAGGTTTAATTTGCAAAGCATCAAGGAGTTCTGACTGTGATAAACCCTCCTTTTCTTTTAGATGATAAAGAACGCGGTATTGTGCGATCGTTACTCCGTGCTGCTCTAATTTGTTATTCTGTATATTTGTAAGTGTTCTAGCAACTACTTTTAAGTTGAAACCAACATGGTTGAGATAATCATCCATTTAGTTAGCCTCCTAAATATTATATAATAAAATATACACCTAATTATGTCGCAATGCAATAAGAATGTTTAGGAAAATATTAGTACGGTATTATAAAATTATTTAGGATACGAAAAATAATTATTAGTCGTAAAGTAGATGTTATAATAAAGTGGAAAAAATAGTAGGTGGATGAATATTTATTAATACATAAGTGGAAAGCTGTTTTTTGAACGTCACGGTGGATTTACGTGCAACTGAGAATAGATTATGCAAGCACTTTGGGCTAAGTATTGATTTTTAATAAAAATAATGTATCAATGTGAATAGTGTTCAACATAAAGCTTGGGGAGGAAATGGAATTGATGAAGACAAATATTATTCAGCAAAATCATAGTATCACTTATATAGGATTTTTGCTTCTTTCTATAATATCATTGGTATCTCTGCGTAAAATTAAAAAAATCGAGAGTAAAAGACTTGAAATGAAAGAAAAAATTGCTGAATTTCATGGGAGAATTTAAAGTGAAATGTACAGAGGGTTGTAGGTTGCTACCTATGAAAGTGTAGTTTTTCTAACAGGAGGTTAGTGGCTTAATTGACTTTGTGTGAGTTCTTGGACAAGACAAGTTCATGCTTCAATCGATCCCATGCCATCATTGTCATATTAGTACACCTGATGATGGCACGGATCGTTATTGAGCTTCTGAATATAACAAACTATGCTTATAGAAATGGTTTGTTAATGGTTAATGGTTCGTTGATAGATAATATTATTGAGGTTATGAAATAATGGAGTTATTGTGAACGATTTCCAACTCTTTAAATGCCATCTCCATCTCACTATTACAAGCTGGGCAAGTAGTTTGGTCTTTACTTCTAAAATTATCTCTCACCCAACAATTACACAACTCAGATGAGCATACCCATATTTTTGTTTCTTCTGTTTCGATTTCTTTGATAACCTTTTTGCCAAATACCATCCAATCAACCTCCTAAGTGATGTAACAAGAGAAGCCATCCGATTTTGGATAGCTCCATTTGTTCAGGAAACGACTTACTTTCTAAAAACAATTCGTCCAAAATTTAATATATGCAATTTTTGATAAAACATTCATGAAAAATAAACAAGTAATTAACCTTGAAGTAATTGATATTATAATTAATACTTGTACATTACTTTAATTTTTATTATTTTGCAAATTTTACAATGCTTTTGAAATTATTTATAATTAATATTTATTGTTAGTAACAGTATAAAGTACATTTCCAATAGAAATAAACTAATGTCTGAACAACAAGGAGGGTAATATTAGTGAAGACAAAGATCTCAACATCAAAGAAATCGGCAGCTATGGTTGGCATGATTGTAGCTATGAGTATTTTCGGATCTATTGGATTTGTAGCTGCAAAAACTGGACTTCATGCGTTTGAATTAGTTTTTGTGAGATGTGTTTTTGCTTCATTCTTTTTAGGCGTATTTTGGTTATTAACAGGAAAATTCGCTTCGGAAAAGTGGAACAAACATGAAGTAAAACAAATTATTTTTTGTGGCCTTATATTAGTATTAAATTGGGTGTTTCTTTTTAAAGCATTCGAAATGATGTCTGTCACCGTTGCTGTATCAATTTATTATTTAGCCCCGGTGATTGTTTTACTACTTGGTAGTCTTTTTTATAAAGAGAAGTTAACAGTAGTGACTGTTATAACGATAAGTGTCTGTTTTCTAGGGACAATGCTCGTTTCGGGTTTAGGAACTAATACACCATTTAACCAATTGCTCTCATCTGGTCTCATTTGGGCATTTTTAGCAGCGGTGCTATATGCTTTTCTTACACTATTAAGCAAAAACATTCGCCAATTAAGTTCATATGCAGTGACTGTCATTCAAACAACACTCGGTGCAGTTTTGTTATTACCTTTTATTAATTTTGATGCGTTCGTGGGGTTAGACACAAGTAATTGGATTGCTGTCACACTCATCGGATCTCTCCATACAGGTGTTGTCTATTTTTTGTTCTTTGGAAGCGTGAGACATCTTTCTGCTGGTTTAATATCAGCGTTAGTATTTTTAGATCCAATTGTAGCCATTCTACTCGATACAATAATTACAGGTTTTCGACCTAGCTTATTACAAATGATTGGCATTGTGCTCACATTTATAGGCATGGCGATTACTTTAATGTTGTCACAAAATAAACGATCTACAAAGGTGGATGAGTCTGCAGCATCATAACAAAATTGGTTGTTGAACATAAAAAAGACGAATAATTCCAAGCGAGGAAAACCACATGAGTTATATGGATGCCCATGTGGTTTTTAGGAAAGTAGTACATGATACTATTTAACTACTGAACTATTTAATTGCTTCTATAATATCACGGGCGATCCATACACCACATGCACCAGCTTGAGCAAGACCACGAGTGATACCAGCCCCATCACCACCAACATAAAGTCCATCTATTTCAGATTCAAACTTATTATTAAGATTCGGTCGTGCAGAATAAAACTTTGCTTCAACTCCGTAAAAAAGTGTATGTTCAGATGCAAGACCAGGAGTTACATGGTTAAGTGCTTCTGTCATCTCTATTAAACTTTTCATCGTGTTATAAGGTAATACAAGGCCTAAATCCCCAGGTACTGCTTCTTTTAAAGTTGGTTCTAAAAACCCTTCCTTCATTCTTTTTTCAGTTGAACGGCGACCTTTTAATATATCACCATACTTTTGAACGATAATCCCACCGTTTGATAAACGGTTTGCTAATCTAGATACTTCGTGAGCAAACTCATTTGGTTGATCGAATGGTTCAGCAAATTTATGTGATACGAGTAAAGCGAAGTTAGTATTACTACTTCCTAGATTAGGATCTTTGTACGAATGTCCGTTAGCTAACATGATCCCAGAATGGTTTTCGACAACAACATGACCAGATGGATTACTACAAAACGTCCGAACCGTTGTACCTACAGAAGAATTGAATACAAATTTACCCTCATATAAATGTGTATTAATTTCCTCCATCACTATATCTGATGTCTCTACCCGAACACCGATATCTACTTGGTTATTTATCATGTTAAGTCGTCGTTTTCTAAATATATTTGATAGCCACGCAGAACCGTCACGTCCAGGAACAATAACGACTTTTTTAGATGTTATAATTTCACCGTTCGTAAGTTCGATTCCCTTAACGGTATGATGACCATCAACCCTTTCAGTAATGATATCGGTAACTTCAGTTTTAAATTTCATCTCTATTTTTCTTTTTAAGTATTCATAAATACTTTGTAGTATTTGAAGATTCTGTTCTGTTCCAAGGTGACGAACTTGTGCACGTAATAATTTTAAGCCTGCTGCATAACCTCTTTTTTCAATGTCGCGAACTTTTGAAGTTAAGGGGTCTGTAATTGTTTCTGTAGCTCCGTGTTGTAAGTTAATTTGATCAACATATTTTATAAGATCAACTACTTCAGAATTAGGCAGGTAATCTGTCATCCATCCGCCAAATTCACTTGTAATATTAAATTTTCCATCAGAGTATGCTCCTGCTCCACCGAAACCGTTTGTTATTGAACATGCTGGTAAACAACCAGAGAAATCTTTTTTTCCAGCTGGTGGAGGGCATTTTTGGATCTTTTTCTCTAGAATTGGACAATGTCTACTGTATATATCGTGACCTTTATCTATTAATAGGACATTGGCATGTGGCATTTTTAAGGAAATTTCATAACTAGTAAAAATACCAGCTGGTCCTGCACCGACAATAATTACATCATAATCAAAATTCATGAGAAATCCTCCATTGACTTTATATTGTGAATTTATAAATATTATTTTTTTACTCTAACCAGAGGATAATATAACAATAATTTAAATGGATGTCAATCAAATCACGAATAATATTAAAGTGATTAAATTAAAATGTTCGTAAAAAATATAAATTATTTCAAGAGTACTTTAATCGTTTTAATACTAGGCTAAAGATTCGTTTATAATATGTTTAGGCAGTGAATAATCATTATATTTCACTACCATCTCAATATATTTTTCAAGATGATAACGAATTTATGTAAGATTTTTTGAACGAATCTAATATGTGTAGCGTATTATTATTGATTCGAAGGCTTTGGTGATTGGGTTCCCATGAAGGAGGGTGGGTATGCAGGAACAAGAACTGATAGAGAAAGCAAAGGGAGGAGATTCAAGAGCTTTTGCAATATTATTTCAAGATCATTATCCCTTTTTAGTAAAGTATTTAATAAAAGTCACTATGAATTACAATTTGGCAGAGGAACTTGCTCAAGAAACGATGACAAAATGCATTGAAAAAATAAGGTTATACAATGGGAAGTCGGCTTTTTCTTCGTGGCTTATTTCTATCGCTACAAATGTTTATATAGATCAATGTAGAAAGAACAAACGTGAAAAAAAATGGCTTGAACAAATGCAAGCTTTGCGAGAAATGAAATGGCAGTTTGAAACCCAAAATGAGGATTGGACCGATGTTAATCAAGTATTGGGACAATTATCTAGTAATTACCGGATCCCCATTGTACTAAAGCATTATTATGGATATACGTATGAAGAAATATCAAAAATGCTTAATATATCAGTAGGTACGGCTAAATCACGTATTCATTATGGAATAGATAAGATTAGAAGGGAGTTGAAAATTAGTGACGAAAAACAAATTAACACACATAGACGACAAAAAAAGCTATAAGAGCACTGTGGAAGAGGTTAATAAAGGCTTAGCAAGTATCGATAATCAGTTCTCAATCGAAACACCAGATTTAAATTGGCTTGAACAAAAAATAGTAGCGGATAAATTAGCTTTGAGAAAGAGGTTTATACGAGATTTACTCATATACATTTTGATAACCTTGACCGTAGGCTCCGGATTAATTGTGATATTAACTAAATCGCCAGCAATTTTTGTTGCATTACAACTTGTTGTCACTGCCATCCTTCCAATTATCGTTTATTTTACAAAAGAGAAGCAGGTGGCTGATGGATGACTAGCGAAGAATTAGTTGTTATACCAATTGTAGCCATCATACTAATTACTCAAAGTACCTTGTTATTTTTTGACGCTAGAAAACATGGCTATAACTATTGGTTGTGGGGAATCATTGGGTTAATACAAGCCCCTATGCCATCGTTATTTTATGTGCTATTTGTGAGAAGAGGTGGATACTATTTTAATAGGAGAAATAATAAGCACAAAAAATGAAGTATTTCTTCATTAATAGAAAGAGGGGAATACCGTGAATGCTATTCAGATGGATAATTTAACGAAGTTTTTTGGTAAAAATCGAGGAATTGAAAATGTTACCTTAGAAGTAGAAGAAGGAGAAATATTTGGATTTATTGGACCTAACGGCGCAGGCAAAAGTACAACCATCCGTACATTATTAAACTTAATATATCCTACTAAAGGAAGCGCTACTGTTTTCGGAATGGATGTAGTAAAAGATACGAAAGAAATTCGTAAAATAATTGGTTACCTTCCTTCAGAGGTACATTACTACGATGATATGAAAGCCAAAGATCTACTTCAATATTCTTCGAAATTTTATAAACTAGATGCTACAGCTAAAATTAATGAATTAGCGGAAAGGTTAGATTTAGATTTAACGAGAAAGGTCGAAGATTTGTCATTTGGGAATAGAAAAAAAGTAGGAATCATCCAAGCTCTTCTTCATCAACCTAAACTATTAATTTTAGATGAACCTACAAGTGGATTAGATCCATTAATTCAACAAACGTTCTTTGATTTACTTCATGAATTGAGGAATGATGGAACAACCATCTTTTTCTCTTCACATTATTTAGGTGAAGTACAAAAAATGTGTGATAGAGTAGGAATTATTAAAGAGGGAAGGGTATTGAAAGTAGAACAGATTGAACAGCTCCGCCATAATCAATTTAAAAAGGTCTCAATTCAGTTCTCTGAACAACCGCCACAAGGCTTGGACTTAGAGGGTGTTATTAATCAAGAAGTAATTGGTGATGAAATGCATTTTTTATATAGTGGTAACGCAACTGCGCTAATTAAACAGTTATACAATTTCCAATTAACAGATATTAACATTGAGGAACCTTCATTAGAGGAAGTGTTCATGCACTATTATGAGAATTAAGGGGAGAAAAGCAATGTTATTCAAAAGGGAGTTTGTAAAAGCACAGAAAGCATTATGGATTTGGATAGCAGTTCTCGGAGGGTTAATGATAATGATGTTAAGTATGTACCCTTCTTTTGCGGAGCAGCAAGAAACATTAGATCAATTGTTAAATGCTTACCCAGAAGCTATGCTACAGGCATTTAACATGGATCAATTTAGCTTGCATACGGTTCTTGGATTTTATGCTATTGAAGGCTATTTGTTTACAACATTGTTCGGAAGTATATACGCGGTCCTACTTGCTTCTAGTATTCTCGTTAAAGAAGAAAGTGAGAAGACAGCAGAATTTTTACTTTCTAAACCGCTAACTCGAACAGAGATTGTAGGACAAAAATTATGCGCTGTGTTATTATCTTTAATAGTCTTTAATATAGCATTGTCGTTAATCACATACATTGGTTTTACGATAGCAGGTGATGAGCCTATAGAATCAAAGACATTTTTTCTAATCACCATAGCACCTTTTCTACTACATTTAACGTTTGCAGCAATTGCATTCTTCATATCTAGTGTGATGAAAAAATCGAGAAATATAATCTCTATATCGCTAGGTATTGTATTAATTTCATACTTTTTAGATATCATATCCGGCATTTCAAATAAATTTGACGCAATAAAATATTTTACGCCGTTCGAATATGTTGATTCCGCCTCAATCATGATTGATAACACGATAAAACCTCTGTACTTGATAATTATGCTCTTAATCATAACAGTGAGTTTCTTGGGGGCATTTACTGTCTATCGAAAAAAAGATATTGCCTCGTAACCATATATTTTTAAAAAAGTAGAATCATTTAAAAACCGTTACCCTCATAATTGAGGAGTAATGGTTTTTTGTTTAGCTTGCATTTCGCAATAACAGTTGTTTCTCGTGCTAAGAAGTAAACACGTTTCAAATACGGTTCGTAACACTTTTTCTTCCAAAATATCTTATTAATCCAAAATAACGCCGTTCGTTTGTTGTAGAAGGGCAACTAAATTTATGAAAAACACTATTGTGTAATAAAATACCATTAAAAAAAAATGAATAGACTATGATATTATTGTAAGTAAAGCCTGTTTTCGCATGGATTGTTACTTTTCTTTCTGAGAGAAGAGCATGTATACATTTAGTGTTCATATCTTTTCTAGTTTTAAGGTTATTGATTTTTAATAACAATAGCAACAAAGTTTAAGAGAAGAGCCAAATTTTATTACGAATAATGTTAAGCGACAAAACCTTTATAAAGCAAAAAATGTAAGTAATGGAGTTGAAAATAGATTGACTAAAATACTAAAACAAATATATAGGATTTTGAAAGTAGCTTTACTAGTTTTTGGTAGTGTCGAGTTAGGATTTGGCAGGCCGTTTTTAGGAGTTCTTTCTATGGGGGGATGGTTCTTAATTGATGGAGTTGAGAAAATAATACAGAATTTTAAAGAGGGTAATAGAAAAGGTATCATATTTAATGTGATATTTTTATGTGTGATCTTAGGATTTTTTTGGTGGCGAGGCTATGATATTTATAATTGGTACCATTTTGATTACAGATATTACATTCAATGAATTAATTCACATGGAAAAAACACTGATGCCAACTTCGTCCATGGCTGAATAAAGTTAAATATGTAAAACCGTCAGTACATATTAAGCTTGTAAGCTAATTATCTAGCAATAGAAACAGGTGAGAATATTCAATTACCTGTTTCTATTTGTCAGCTGTTATATTCGCAGTTTTGCAATGATGATTGTTTTTCTTAGACATAAACACGAAAGCAACTCTCTTTCGAGGTCATGAAAAATAGAGTGGCATGAAGATTCAGCTAGTTATAATAGCATTAAAGCTTTGCGGAAAAAGCCTTGAATTATTGTTCACGCACGTAGAGTTTTCTTCTCTGTTTGTTTACCAAGATGTAAATTTGAAGCTGTATAAATAACAAGACCGCACCAAATAGACGTAAAGCTTGCTAGGTGAACTTTTGTAAATTCTTCTTTAAAGATAAATACCCCAATTAATAAACTTATTGTAGGAGCTAAGTATTGAAAAAAACCATTCATTGATAACGGAATGCGTTTAACTCCCTCTGCAAAGCATATTAATGGTATCGCTGTTGCTACTCCACTTCCAATTAATAATAACACTGTGCTGAAAGAACTCGACAAGATCATGCCTGTGCCTTGTGCTTGTATCGTTCCAAGATAAATGAAAGCAATTGGAGTAACGATAGAGGTCTCTATTGCGAGACCGAACAGTGAGTCCAGTTTAACTAATTTTTTAGCTAATCCATATAGGGCAAAGGATAGTGCCAATGATAATGCAATCCAAGGGACCTTTCCATATTGCAAAGTTAATATTCCTACACCTATCCCTGCAAAGAGAACAGATATAATCTGCCATTTTGTTAATTTTTCCCGTAAGACGAGTACACCGAGTAATACACTTAAAAGGGGATTAATATAATAGCCCAAACTAGCCTCAACAAGGTGGTCGGTATTTACCGCCCAAATGTATATAAACCAGTTTCCACTTACTAAAATCCCTGCAAGAAATACGGCTGCCAATTTCTTCGGTCGATTTACTAATGAACTTAACTCTTTTTTTAAATTCATAAATTTATTTTTAAAAATAATAATTGATAAAACAAATATAAAGGACCAAATAATTCTGTGAGCGAGTATCTCACTAGCAGGAACATGCTCAATCATTTTCCAATATAATGGAAGTATTCCCCAAAGCACATACGCAATAATTGTATAAGATATTCCAACCTTAGTTTGCTTCAAAGTATATCACTCATTTCACTTAAGAATATTTTCTATTGTAGTCAACAACAGTGAAATGTGCAATAAAACAATTCTTCGATTTATAGCTATGATATTGTTCTGCTATAAAATATTCCAGAAAATTAAACGACATGAACACGATCGAGTAACCTTGTTGGAATGACGTGTATATCTAGTTGATTTGTTTGAAGACTTTTCAGTAGATCAGAACTGAGGAAAGAATACATTTAACAACCTTGATCAGATTTCGAGTAATCAAATAATCTTTGGATGCAGTATGGGAACAACTCGAGCATGGTGTCACAAGTATCATTAATATTTAGTCGCTCTGTCCATTTATGAGCATCTCGTCCTATTGGTCCAACATTTAAAACAGGTATATCTAAACGCTTTAAATCTTCAATTGGCAATGAATATCCATGATCCCAAAGTGGGAAATTAGCAATTAATGGTTGAATGGAAGATGGTGAATGTTGGAGTCCGACATAGCTTAAATCGGATATACCATTAAAAAAAAGCACTTGTTGAAATAATATGTTGTGTATGTTGTTAGCATGGATATTGATGTCTGACATAACTTGTTGAATCATTGGATGTTCATGAGAATAGACAGCTGGATAAAAGGGTGGAGCAAAAAAGAGTACGATCATCGGAGATAAATGTTTACACAAAGAAGAGAGTTGATCAACTAAACTAATAGTAAGCTCTCGATCATCTAGATTTTGGTTATGCTGTTCGAATATTTCTTGATGCAATGCTTCAATTCTTTCACTTCCGTACCTTTCTTTCGCGTATTTAACGAGCCCTTCATACGTATAAACTTTTACATGTAAGGATGGTGTTTCAGAATTTGTTAATGCTGCAAAGCTGCTAGCACTATCAACAAATGACTGTTGGATACGTAAGGCAGCTGTATTGGTAATTTTCTTTAATTCGTCTGTTAGTATATTCAATGGTTTTTTAAACATAAATACATTAAAGAGTGTCACAGCTTTATTTGTTACTTGAACAGAGTATTCTTTTTGTAGGTCATGTTGAATAAGGGCAGTTGGTGGTGGGGTTACTTCATTATTTATTTTTTCACAAAGAGTTGTATTTAACTCTAATTCATCGTTTATGATTGAAACCATGTAATTGGCATTTAGCCCTGAAAATGGCTCACCAACATGTGTTTCTTTTCCATAACAAAAAAAACCGGGCAAAACTTTGCCAATTGTTCCGGTATAAAGATATTTTGTTTGATCGCCTGGAAAGCGTGAAAACATCGGTTCCGAATTGAGTACAGCAGTATATGTTAATTTGTGAGTATTAGCTATTTCGAGAAGGGTAGGTATAGCAGATCTCATACCTACAGAATTCACTTCCTCATCAGGAACTGTTAGCAATAAAATATTTCCATCAAATTCTCCGTTGCATGCTAACTCAATCATTTGCATGTGCATAGCAAGGCCACATTTCATATCCATCGTACCTCTTCCGAATAACCAATCTCCAGTATCTAAATCATCTCTTACTTCTTTTGGCATCTCAAGTTTGTGTTTATAGAAATATGCTGTTAACTTTTTCGCATCAAAGGCAAGGTGATGGAGGTTGCCGTAATCAGCAACGTCAACGACGTCAAAGTGGCTAAGGAGGATGATGGTTTTTTTACATTTGTCAGACTTTTTAACTAGCGCTGTCGCAAAAAAACGTCCATCGTCTGTTGCATATAATGATATTTGATCTTGGTGATTTTGAAAATAGGGTAGTGACTCGAGTTCGGAGATTACAAATTGTGGTAACCATGTTTCTGCTTGTGAACCAGTGACACTAGGAATACTTACAAGCTGGCAAATAAGATCTATGAATTGCTGCTTTGATTGCCATTTATTACTCATATGATTATCCCTCCACATACTTTATAAAAAAGTTATTTATAATAAATCCTTAAATAACTCGAGGATTTTTCGCATTGTTTGTTCATATTGTTCTTAAATACAAGCACATATTTATCTAACGATCGTTGCATCTTTTCTACTTTTAAAATTATTGAGCTTTCAAATAAACTCATTATACTGTACATTTTTAGTAAACACTGCAACAGAGTTTACTTAATGAGCTTAATTAAATTTGTTAATTATTCTACTAGAAAAATTAACAAATGAATAGACTATTATTTAATTATTATCAAAGTTACAATAATGTGAATAAAATGAACACATTATAGAAAATGCATTCAATAATAATTCAATTGAAAACTTCTCCTAATTGACAGATCCGAACAAATGAGAAGTATATATGTTGTAGAAATGGTTCTGATCGAACATTTTATTTACTATTGTTAACAACTGACAACAATAACAAGTAGGTTATACGGTTGTTGTCATCGTTATAAAGAAAATAATACCCTCTGCATTAATTGTTACGTATTCCATGTACGAGCAACAATTATTAAAATCAATGAATTGAAGAAATAAGATCAATAATTATTAGGGGTAAAGTAAATGATTTCTTACAAAAATAATTCAGATAAATTAGTGATCATTGTTCATGAAATTTACGGTTTAAATAGGCATATGAAACATATATGTAAAGAACTATCAAATAAAGGCTTTGATGTGATTTGTCCCAATTTGTATAGTGAAAACAATGCATTTCATTACGATGAGGAGAAATTGGCTTATCACCATTTTGTTAATAAAGTCGGATTTGATCTAGCAACTACATACGTTAAGGAACTTTTAAAAAAATACAGGAAGGAATACAGTAAAATCTTTATTCTTGGATATAGTGTAGGTGGGACCGTCGCATGGCTATGCAGTGAAGACCAGAATTGCGATGGAGCTATTAGTTATTACGGCTCAAGGATAAGGGATTATCTTGACATGATTCCAACTTGTCCCACACTACTAATTTTCCCAGAGAATGAAAAATCATTTAATGTTGATCAATTAATTACTAAGCTAAAGGATAAAGAAAAAATCACCATTAAAAAATATAGAGCAAATCATGGTTTTAGTGATATCAACTCAGAGCACTATTGTGAATTATGTGCTGAATATTCATTTAACGAATTATTACGATTTATATGTAGTTGATAGGATGGGTTCTTTGTAAACTATGTTGTATTTTTTCACTTACATTTGTGTGTTATATGATTTTTATAGTCTATAAAGAAGATAAGGTGCCGAACATGTTTAGCTCTTATTATAAGGCTCTTTTCGTAAACTTTGTTCAAATAGTTCCTAAAACAGAAGATAAAGGTGACGTTTTATAGAAGAAGTATGCCCTGAATACTAGTTTTATACGTGTTAAATTTTAGTACGACATATATCATTTTATACGAAAACAGCTATTATAAAATGCAACAACTAATGTGAAACCAGCTATTAGAAATATCTGAACTAGGTAGAAATGTTAAAATTTTGCTGTTTCAAGCTGCACTTTTTTCCAAATTCATGAAACTTCATACTGTTTTTATTCGTATATTATATATAACTAAATGTGGGGGGATTTATATGGAATTTATGATACTTGGGTTTATCTTATTAGTTATTATTATCTCAATTACTGCTTTTAGTACTGGAAATGCTAACAGAACAAAACATCGTATTCATCATCGGACAAGTTCATCCACTAGTAGTAACGACGATGGAAATGGTGTAGGTTTATTTTCATCTGATTACGGTAACGGAGACAGTGGGGGCAGTGGTGACAGCGGAGGGGGAGGGGGAGAATAAATAAAACTGCTTTAATTAACTGTATGTTTAAATAAAATCCCATCAATGTGATTTTATATTTAGTCATCGTTGTACAGAAGAAAAAATGCCCACGACCTCTAGTGATACGTGTCTACATCTTAATACGAAAAACAACAACGAATAGGAAAACAGTCTAAATAAAAACCCCCTAACTGATTTATATTAGTTATTGGGGTTTTCTTCAGCAGCTTAGGTTTATCTATATATCTATAATCCTTTTAATTTGTTATACTTTTTCATTTAACCAATTTGCCATGACACTAAGAGCAAGGCCAAAATTTCCAACCTGACAGTGATTATGAGCATGATCATCTCTAGTGAAGACTCTTTCAGTTATAGACTTTGCATTCGTTAGAGCTTTTACTTGAATATCGTGCATCTTCAACGGTATAAAATGATCTTCTGACCCTGTTAATATTAATACATCTTGTGTAACGTGTTCTGATTTTAAATGTTCAGCATTGAATTCTAATAATGCCATGCCACCATCTAACGGAGTATCAGTTTTAGTAATGTACATTAAATTATCTGTTCCCCATTTCTCTTGCGGCATCATCTTCATTTTTACATCAGCCATCCAATACATTAATTTAGGGTGTTTGAAAAGCCATAAAGCAAATTTCTCAATTATAGGTGGGGGAATTTTCATGTAGTCGTAGGCTATACTAAGAGCTATAACTCGTTTAATTCTCTGCTCATGCGCAGCTGCTCTAAAACAGAGCCAGCCACCCATGGACACACCTAATAAGGTTACGTTATTTAACTGAAAGTAATCTAGAACTGCTTTCGTTGGTTTTTCCCACTCATAACTAAGTGCTAAGTCAGATTTTTTTAAGGCACCACCTTGCCCTGGACCTTCAAATAAAATGACATCATAGTTTAAATGTACAAAATAGTTTGCCATGGAGTATAGCTCTTCCATAAAGGAATCAAATCCTCCATGAATGACAATCGTTCCTCTGGCATTTTTATTGTTAGAAGGTAGTCTCATCGCAGGTAAGAATACATTTTCGTATGGTATGTTATAACGTTCAATATCATGTTCAACAAACAGGTCATTATAAAACATTTCAATGAATGTATCATAAAGACTTAACTTATCTGGGTCATTCGGATGAGTAAAAAATTCTGCAGCCCTGTAATAAAATGTGCCATTCATTATGCGTTTTTCATCAATAGCTTTTTCAGCCTGCCTTATCATTTCCTTTTTCCAATCTTCTAACTTTTTTATTCTGCTTGCTGCATCTACCATGTCTTCTTTTCGTGTGTATCCCATTGAATACCAGCGATTCATTTGATAGTCTATAATTTTTGTTTTATGAAAATCATGGTATCCTACAGGATAATCAAATTGAGCCATGTAATAACTCTCCTTTTCAAATTAAGCTTGTTATTTTGAAAACTAATTGAAGGCAGAAAGGAATTATAACTTCATCGATGCACAGATGTAGCATTTATTTATCTTACTCCAAATTATCAGGTGGTTAGGTAAAGACTTGAATCTTCAACTACTTTGCTGATGTCAACATGTGATAGTTTTGATCATCACTGATCTGCCAGGCCATTTTTCAGGAAATCAATTAAGTAGTTTAGGCTTGATTCATAGTTGTCAGGCTTTGACATATCAGCTACATCCACAATATTAGTGAACAAGAAGCCAATTAATGATTGGACGAATTCGAGTGGTAGTGTCTGCCTTATTTCACCTTTGTTATAGGATGCTTCAATGAGCTTGTTCATTTGATCATTATCCTGAAAATTATGCCTTGTCAATGCCTTTTCGTATATGTCAGTTCCTTTTTCTTTAATAAAGCTGTTTGCAAAACGGTTAATATCTGGGTATTTATTGGCAAATTGCATTCCAACCTGGATTTGTGTTTTAAATATTGTAAAAATGTCTTTGGAATAATCACTTGGCTTCATAACTTTGACAAGGAATTCTTGCTTTTTATGAATTAACATGTCTATGAGATTTAAGTAAAGATCTTCCTTGTTGTTAAAATGATAGTAAAATGATCCCTTACTCATATTCGCCGTCTTCAATATATGATTTAATGAGGCTTTGTCATAGCCTTTTTCCACAAATTCATTTAATGCTGCTTGCATTAAGTCATCTGAGTGTTCGAATTCTTTATTAAATCCTTGCGTCAATTACATCATCTCCTACAAGTTTTTAATCTTAATAGTTAGCTCTGTCCGTAAACTTTGTTGCTTTAAATCCTTATTCTGAAGATATAGACGTCGTTACTCAATATACATTGTTTTATATGTGAAATGATGGCACGAAATCTAGCTGTATTCGAGTTTGTGTTTTAGTTAAGTAAAACACGCTATGTGGAAATGGCCTAATAGTTAATGCTGCTTCCTTATTATACATAATAGACCGTATGGTCTAGACCGTCAAGTCTAATCCGGGGTAATAAGCATAAAATTAATGGTCATAGTGTGGGAAATATGAGAGCAAGTTACTAAGAAATTCATTGAATGATAAAGTTAAAACTAAAGACTTTTTTCGTGAACTTTGTTTTTTTACTAAAAATGGACAGTGTTATTAGTTTTATAGGAGATCAATAATTAAAAATGTAGAAAAGGTGTCTCGAACACTATATATACGTGTGTATATCTTAAAACTAAAAAGCAGCAACCATTGTGAAAATAGCAAATAAAAATAAGTTGGCAGGGAGCTTACTATATGACGAAAAAATCCTTAGCTCTGACGTTCTAAGCTAAGGATTGGATTATAATATGAGATCGTATGAATACATTAAAAAGCATTGTGGACAGCTAACCTGTATGTTAATCGAACTGATTGGTACAACCTTTTAAAAGTGACTATTTGTCAAAGAGTAGATCATACATTCGTTATGTATCATAATGTTTAATGAATCGTACGATACACCCCGATCACTTTTCCTAATATAGCTACATTACGAAGAATAATAGGTTCTAAAGTTGAGTTTTCTGGCTGAAGTCTTATGTAGTCTTTTTCTTTAAAAAATCTCTTAACTGTTGCCTCATCATCTTCGGTCATTGCAACAACGATATCTCCATTGGAAGCAGTTTGTTGTTGCCGAACAATGACGTGATCCCCATCTAATATACCAGCTTCAATCATGCTATCTCCCATTACTTCAAGCATAAAAACATTTTCGTCAGGAGATACAAGTTTATCAGGAAGAGGGAAGTATTCTTCAACATTTTCAATCGCTGTTATTGGTTGACCAGCTGTTACCTTTCCTATGATTGGCACATTCATTACGTTATTTTTTGGGATTACATCAGCAGGATCTAAATCTAATATTTCAATTGCTCTAGGTTTCGTTGGGTCTCTACGGATTAGTCCCTTACTTTCTAGACGAGATAAATGACCATGAACTGTTGAGCTTGAAGCTAGCCCTACCGCTTCTCCAATTTCTCTAACAGAAGGTGGATATCCCTTTGATTGTACTTCTTGTTTTATGAAATCTAGTATGTCTTGTTGCCTTTTCGATAATTTTGCCATCGTTAGCACCTCATTATAATAATCTTTTCTATTGTTAGCATGTATACCCGTTCATAACATTTAAAAATTAACATCGTCTATTAACACTGTAAGGATATACTAGAAAGATTTTACTTTCATTCATTATAGCACGACTTGTTATGTATAACAAACGTAAGTTCGTAAAAATGTTGACATAAAACATTTGTTCGTATACAATAACTAAAAACGAACATGTATTCTGTTAATCAGGGGGACTTATTATGAAACAATCTAAAATTTACTATATCTTGTTTTTTACTGTTTTTATCGGCTTTGCTTTTGCACTAATTACTTCTTATAAAGATATCGAGAAAAATGATTACATTACTATTAAAGTAGAAGATGGAGATACACTTTGGGATATTGCGTCCGAGTATAGTAACAGTCACGATTTATCAATCAATGACTTTATAAGTTGGGTAGAGGATGTAAATCAAATAGCTCCTGATAGAATTTTTTATGGTGATGAAATTTATATTCCAGTGTTAAAATCAGAAGGTAATAAAATGTATGATACTTATGCTGTTAACAATTAATCGGAGGTAGAAATGGAAAAAGCAATAATATATTGTCGTGTTAGTACAAATAAACAAACACAGGAGACATCGTTAACACGACAAAAGGAAGAATTACTTCAGCTTGCAAACAGTTATCATTTTGATGTGAAGAAAGTGGTAGTAGAAAGAGCAAGTGGATATGACATGGATAGAGATGGCATTTATGAGTTATTGAATGAAATTAAGGAACAGCATATCGATGCCCTTTTAATACAAGATGAGACGAGGCTAGGTAGGGGTAATGCTAGAATAGCTTTGCTGCATTTTATTTTAAAAGAACAAGTTAAAATATACACAGTTCATCATCATGGAGAGTTACAATTGTCTGAAGCTGATTCCATGATGTTGGAAATTGTCAGCATTGTTGAGGAATATCAACGAAAAATACATAATTTAAAAATTAAACGGGGAATGAAACGAGCTATCGAAGAAGGATATAGACCTGAGAGGAATTTAAAAAACATCCATGTAAGCTCAGGTAGAGAAAGAAAGGAAATACCTATTGAGGAAATCATAAGGTTACGACAAAATAATCTCACGTTTTCAGATATAGCGGCAACATTACGTGGTCTTGGATTTGATGTGTCAAAAGCAACGGTACATCGACGTTATAAAGAATATATGCATAATAATTTAGAGTAGATGGCTAACAATAGAATGGAAGAATGCTGTAGTATACAATTTACAATTGTATACTTTTAATACGTTGTTATTGTAAGGAAAATTCGTTAGGCTGTGTTCGTAACTTTGTAACTATTGTTTACAAATTAGTACAAAATAATTTGACTTTACATGTTAGTCATCGTTGTAGAGATGAAAAGATGCCTCAACCTTTAGTTGAGTCTTAATACGAAAAACAATAATCAATGTGAAAACAGCCTTTCGTAAACTTTTGTTGCTATTATAATAACAAGAAGACAGAAAGACGGAGTTTCGTCGGATCCCCAAAATTATAAGTAGTAGAAAAGGTACCACAAAAGTTAGGTGTATACGTGCTTAAATCATAGTCTGAAAAGCAACAATCTTTATGAAATTAAACTATTAAAATGGCACTTTTGGCAATATCATTGTATTCAAGTTTAGTGGAAGGTTAGATCGTATTATAATATTGACATTATTTTCAGCGAAGAAAAGATGGGGTTAATGCTAATTGCATAAGTCTTTAGTTTTTTGTACTAAAACAAAACCGTTGAAAATGAAGCTCTCTTCTTGTAATATGTACAGAACATAATATTCTATTGTATAGAAAGGAAGCATTTACGTGTTATCAAATGAAAAAATTAATCGCATTAACTATTTGTCAAAAAAATCAAAATCATCTGGGTTAACGGATGAAGAAAAACGTGAACAACAGGATTTACGCAAGGAATATATTCAATCGTTTCGTAATTCGATGGAAAATACTTTACATTCAGTAAAAGTAGTAGATAAAGAAGGAAATGATGTTACGCCTACAAAATTAAAAAAGAGTAAGAATAGCCGTTTTCATTAAGGCTTAATTTTACAATCTTTCTAAATTATAGGCTGAATGAAGGAAGTTTAAGGATACATCATAGTATGTATCGTTTTTTGTACATACTATGATAAGATGTTTTCTTGAACAAAATGTATCTTTTTTTCACAATGTATGTACATTTGTTCATTTTGAATATATGATATGTACTATAATGATTGAAAGGGTGGTATTTTATGTCACTTAATATTGATGATTTATCTATTGCTGCAATCAGAACTTTATCGATTGATGCAATTGAGAAAGCTAACTCAGGACATCCTGGCATGCCGATGGGAGCTGCTCCTATGGCATATACGTTGTGGACTAAATATATGAACCACAACCCGTCTAATCCTCAATGGTTTAATCGTGATCGCTTTGTATTATCAGCTGGGCACGGATCAATGCTATTATATAGCTTATTACATTTAAGTGGTTATGACGTAACGATGGATGATATTAAAAACTTCCGTCAATGGGGAAGCAAAACACCAGGACACCCAGAATTTGGGCATACTGCTGGAGTAGAAGCAACAACAGGGCCACTTGGTCAAGGTATCGCGATGGCTGTTGGTATGGCTATGGCTGAAAGACATATGGCATCTACATATAATAAAGATACATTTAATGTTGTAGACCACTACACGTATACAATTTGTGGTGACGGTGACTTAATGGAAGGTGTATCAGCTGAGGCAGCATCGCTCGCAGGTCACCTTAAGCTAGGACGTCTAGTTGTGTTATATGATTCCAACGATATATCTTTAGACGGCGACCTCGATAAGTCATTCTCTGAAAGTATCAAAAACCGTTACCAATCATACGGCTGGCAGTATATTCGTGTTGAAGATGGTAATGATATACAAGAATTATCGCAAGCTATTGAAGAAGCAAAGGGTGATACTGACCATCCAACGATGATTGAGATTAAAACAGTCATTGGCTACGGAGCACCTAATAAGTCAGGTAAGTCAGCAGTACACGGATCGCCACTAGGTGCAGATGAGTTAAAATTAACGAAAGAGGCCTACAACTGGACATTTGAAGAAGATTTCCATGTACCGTCTGAAGTGTACGACAATTTCTCTGCTACTGTGAAGGATGCTGGTAGTAAAAAAGAAGATGAATGGAACCAAATGTTTGCTCATTATAAGGAACAATACCCTGAATTAGCAGCACAACTAGAAGCAGCTATTACAGGAAAGCTTCCAAGTGGTTGGGAAAAGGAATTACCAACTTATGAGGAAGGAAGTAGCCTAGCGACAAGATCCTCTTCTGGTGAGGTATTAAATGCTATAGCTAATAGTGTTCCACAATTTATAGGTGGATCTGCTGATCTAGCAGGATCTAATAAAACAATGATTAAAGAGTCAAATGACTTTATGCCAAATTCATATGAAGAAAAAAATATATGGTTTGGTGTACGTGAGTTTGCCATGGGAGCTGCTCTAAACGGCATGACACTTCATGGTGGTGTGAAAGTATTTGGTGGGACTTTCTTTGTATTTTCTGATTACTTGCGTCCTGCCATTCGCTTAGCAGCTTTAATGAAATTACCAGTAACTTATGTATTTACCCATGATAGTATTGCTGTTGGTGAGGATGGACCAACTCACGAGCCAGTTGAACAGCTGCCAGCACTACGTGCAATGCCTGGACTATCAGTCATTAGACCGGGTGATGCGAATGAGACAGCTGCAGCTTGGCAGGTGTCAATTGAAGCTACTGATAAGCCACACGCACTTGTTCTTACACGTCAGAACTTGCCTACTTTACCAAATACGAAGCGTGATGCATATGAAGGTGTAAAGCGAGGAGCATATGTTGTGTCTCCAGCAAGTAATGACAATGTAGATGCATTGCTATTAGCATCTGGCTCAGAGGTTAGTCTAGCTGTTGAGGCGCAGAAGTCATTAGCTAATGATGGCGTTCATGTATCAGTTGTTAGTATGCCATCTTGGGATCGTTTTGAAGAACAATCACAAGAATATAAAGATGCTGTTTTACCTAAAAACATTAAAAAACGCTTAGGTATTGAAATGGCTTCTTCATTAGGCTGGGAAAGGTATACTGGTGATGAAGGTGATATTTTAGCGATCAATCAGTTTGGCGCATCTGCACCTGGAGAAAAAATAATGGCAGAGTATGGTTTTACAGTTGAAAACGTAGTAAACAAAGTAAAGAACTTATTACAAAAATAAGCAAAAGAGGGCCTTTTTTAAAGGGCTCTTTTTTTTAGGTGTTTTCGCATAGATTTTTTTAATAAACACGAAAACCACTAGATTATTATGTTTACGACAACAGCCTTTCTTTAACTTCTCCAACGTAAAATAATACTTAAATGGCAACAATCAATTTCACTAGTTGCTAAAATAAAAGTGATTGTAATACCATCTGGATTAAATGAACATTCAACTTCTGAAGTAATACCTGTTGATTTAATTAATTGTTCAACTTTATTTAACTGAGACTCTTGAGCAGCGGTCATGACCTGAAGTGCAAATTCCTTAGAGTAAGCAATTTTATTTAGAACTAAAGCAGCCTCACTCATCAACTTTTGCATTTCTTTTGCGGATTTACTAAACATTGTTGTGTCAACAGGAGGAAATTGTCTGTTGTTATATGGGTGTCGACTAGTATGGTTTACATGATAGTCGTTAAGTAACTGAGGAGAATTATATATTATTTGATAATGACATGCATTAGCATCGAAATTAACTCGGGATGTAAACACCTTATCTTACCTCCTTCACTCTTTCGGTTTAGCTTTTTTTGATCGGCCGTTTTTGCATTAATATTACTTTACACGAATTGTATACACGTTTTGTCTTAGTAGGAAATACAACTATATATGTGAAAATAGCTTTCAACTTTTATATTATACGCTCGTAAACAAAATAGGTGATTATCATTAACAGAGATATTAGACAGAATTCGGCAAAACAAGTGGCTCATTTTTGCGGAATAAGACAATAATTTAAATAAGACAAGTCTATAATTAGATTAAATATGTAGGATAAAGGAGGGAACTTCGTGAGACACTATCGTATTTATTTAATTGAAGAACAATTTGCTAAACATTATTTTGGACGAGAGAAAATGCTATTACAGCTGTTTGTAGATTATGAACATGCTAATAGTGCAAGAAAACAATTACTAAAAAAACAAATAGAGTATATTACTCAACCAATCCCTACTCTTACAATCCACAAATTATTGGTGAAACAACTACACAACCAGAACGATAATAACTCTCATCGTAAGGTTCATTCCATATTATTACCTGATAATAAAAGCTATGCAAAATTAGTCGTATATGAAGAATACATGCAATTGACTGCTGAAGGAAGCTATGAAGCTGAAGCTGTATTTTTTGAGATTATAAGAAAATTCGATCCTTGTTTCTTGGCAATGGATTTACAGCTCGACCGGTATGGCTGGTTAAAACCAGTTAAAATGAATGCTTTTTAGTAATGATAGCGAATCTTTCATTACTATTGTCACACATATAATATTTTGAATGTTCTGTTAAAAAAATAAAACTACATGTTTTATATAAAAATTATTTCTTATTGAGACTTTTGTGCTCAACTATTGTATAATCATATTTGGTTTAGTACACTGTAATGTAGACAATTTGAAGGAGGAAAATAGTATGTGGGAAATAGTTCTATGGGTATCTTTAGGTTTAGTCGCTGGAGTTGCTCTAGGATTTTTCATAGCTCGAAAATATATGATGAACTATCTTAAGAAAAATCCACCTATTAATGAACAAATGTTGAAAGTGATGATGGCACAAATGGGTCAAAAGCCATCACAAAAGAAAATCAATCAAATGATGAAAGCAATGAACAACCAAATAAAATAAAGTTGTAAGGCACTCAAATGGTTGGGTGTCTTTTTATGAATTCGATTACAAATAATGAATATGGTCTGTAAATAAATGTTTAGAAGTTTTCGTATGTGTTAGATTATTCATACATATCATTTCTTTGCAATACTGATAAACATTATTTTCTATGTTTATGTATATGCACATATCTTATCATAGTAAATATCAAGCACTTTCTCACTGATGGATTAAATCTTATAGGTGAAGAAAGGGTGAGGCAAGAGACTTACCTTAGTACAACGAATTACAAGTTTACTTGACTGAGTTCAATGGGGGACAAAAGATGAGTGTTTTTAAAGACTTGATGTGGTTTTTTAAAAAAGAAAAAAAGTCATATATTTTTGGGATTCTCGTTCTATGTATAGTAGCTATGCTGGAACTAGTAGCACCAAGAGTAATAGGGATTGTTGTAGATCATATTAATGATCAGACGTTATCAATCAATCTATTATTAAAGTGGATGTTGTTATTAATTGCAGTTACTATTATAGTTTATTTTCTCCGTTTAGTATGGAGGATGATGATTTTTGGATCATCAGTAAAGCTGGCTAGGTTGTTACGAAACCAATTATTTGAGCATTTCACAAAAATGTCTCAATCATTTTACCAAAAGAAGCGTATAGGTGACTTAATGGCACATGCTACAAATGATATTCAAGCCATTCAGCAAACAGCAGGTGCGGGAGTATTAACACTTGTCGACTCAGTAGCTACAGGTGGTTTTGTATTAATTACAATGGCAGCTACGATTAGTTGGAAATTAACATTAATTTGTCTAATACCAATGCCTTTTATGGCATTAGCAACCAATTTTTACGGAACATTATTGCATAAACATTTTCATAAAGCTCAGGAAGCTTTTTCTTCTTTAAACGACAAAGTTCAAGAAAGTACTAGCGGGATAAAAGTTATTAAAACTTTTGGACAGGAAAAAGAAGACAATGAGGCATTTTTTGAACAATCTGAAGACGTAGTCAAAAAGAATGTAACTGTGGCTAAGATTGATTCGCTATTTGACCCTACTATATCTCTCATTGTTGGACTATCTTTTCTATTAGCAGTTGGGTTTGGCTCAAGATATGTCATACTAGGTGAGATGACATTAGGAGAGTTAGTATCATTTACGACGTATCTAGGTTTACTTATTTGGCCTATGCTGGCTTTTGGTTGGCTGTTTAACATTGTGGAAAGAGGAAGAGCATCATATGACCGTGTGTCTAATTTATTATCTGAAAAAGTCGACATTGACGATGATTCAAAGGATAGTAAGAAAACTCCCTCTGGTCATATTACCTATAATATTAATAGCTTTACGTACCCTAATGAACAGCAAAATGTTTTACATGAAATTAAATTTAAACTACAAAAAGGGGAAACAATTGGAATTGTAGGTAAAACGGGTGCAGGTAAAACAACTCTTTTAAAGCTCCTTATACGAGAGTTTGATAAATATGAAGGGGATATTTTCTTTGGGGAACATCCTATTGAGAAGTATTCTTTGCATGAATTACGTAGTGCCATAGGTTATGTGCCACAAGATCATTTTCTGTTTTCAAGTACGATAGCAGATAATATTGCTTTTGCTAAACCTGAAGCATCAATTTTTGAAATACACCATGCAGCAAAGCTAGCTCATATTCATGAAGACATTACCGGATTTACACATGGTTATGAAACGGTAGTTGGAGAAAGGGGTGTTTCATTGTCAGGTGGACAAAAGCAACGGATAGCAATTGCACGAGCGTTGTTGATGGATCCAGAACTTCTCATTTTAGATGATTCTTTATCAGCCGTAGATGCGAAGACAGAGGAGAAAATTCTATCGTCTCTAAAAGAGAACCGTAACGGCAAAACAACAATGATAACATCTCATCGATTGAGTGCTATTCAACATTCAAACCTCATTATAGTTATAGATGAAGGTAGGATTATGGAACAAGGGACGCATGAACAGCTAATGAATCAAGCTGGATGGTATAAAAAGATGTATGTTACTCAGCAATTAGAAGCACTTGTTGAATTTGGAGGATAAACATGGAAAAATCAATTTCTGCTAAAAAGCAGCGCCAAGTGTTATTTCGACTTCTTTCGTATACGAAAGCGCATAAAAAATCTTTTGTCATTGCATTTACTTTACTAATAACAGCTACAACAGCTGATATCATTGGTCCAATCTTAGTCAAAATATTTATTGATGACTATTTAACGCCACAAAATTTAGAATATGGACCGATTCTATTGTTAGCAATTGGATATTTAGGTTCGATTTTGGCTAAAGTCATTATTCAATATTTCCAATTATTAAAGTTTCAGCAAATAGCACTAAAAATTATTCAGCAATTACGTATTGATGTATTTGACAAAGTACATAAACTTGGTTTATCGTATTTCGATAAAACCCCTGATGGGAGCATTGTTTCTAGAGTAACGAATGATACAGAAGCAATCAAAGATATGTTTGTAAGTGTTTTAGCAACTTTCGTTCAAAACGGTGTATTTTTAATTGGTATTTTCGTGGCTATGTTTTTCTTAAATGTCCAATTAGCAATTTTTTGTTTAGTCCTAATTCCGATTATCTTTCTTATTATGAAAACTTATCGCCGTTACAGCTCTAAATATTATCAAGATATGCGTGAAAAGTTGAGTCAGCTAAATGCTAAACTGAATGAATCCCTTCAAGGTATGGCAATCATTCAAGTTTTCAGACAAGAGCGTAGATTAAGAGAAGAGTTCGCTCATATTAATGAAGGTCATTTTCGTGCGGGGATGAAGAATATTAAATTAGATGGTTTGTTATTACGTCCAGCTATAAACGTAGTTTCTACATTAGCATTAATCCTAGTGCTTTCTTATTTTGGGATTATTTCAATGGAAGGACCTATTGAAATTGGAGTACTGTATGCATTTATTAGCTATCTAGACCGTTTTTTTGAACCTGTAAATGAGATGATGATGAGATTATCACTTTATCAACAAGCCATTGTGTCAGCTGATAGAGTATTCAATTTAATGGATGAAAATGAACTAGCACCTGATAGCGGTAGTAATAACAATCCTTTGATCAAAGTCGGTAATATAGAATTTAAAAATGTTAGTTTTTCTTACGATGGTAAACAAGATATTTTAAAGAATATTTCGTTTACTGCCAACAAAGGTGAGACTGTTGCTTTAGTTGGACATACTGGTAGCGGGAAAAGTTCGATCATCAACCTATTAATGAATTTTTATCAATTTAATCGAGGAGATATTCTTATTGATGGAGTATCTATTCGAAAATATAAAAATAAGGAGTTAAGGTCTAGTCTTGGCCTCGTTCTTCAAGATCCGTTTTTATTCGTTGGTACAATTGCTGATAACATCAAGTTGAAAAATAATTCTATAAAAGAAGAGGATATAAAAAAAGCTGCACAATTTGTACAAGCTGATTCATTTATTGACAAGCTGCCGCATAAATATAATCAAGAAGTAGTTGAAAGAGGGTCAACATTTTCTAGTGGTCAACGTCAACTCATCGCTTTTGCAAGGACAATTGCAACAAACCCAAAGGTACTTATACTTGATGAAGCAACAGCAAATATCGATACTGAAACTGAGGAAGCCATCCAAGCTGCATTAACTAAAATGCGAGAGGGTAGAACGACAATAGCGATTGCTCATCGACTTTCAACAATTCAAGATGCAGACCAAATTCTCGTTCTCCATAAAGGAGAGATTGTTGAAAGAGGGTCTCACCAAGAGCTCCTGCAATTAAAAGGCCTATATTATAAAATGTTTATTTTACAAAATGGTCAATCTGATAAATTAGAAGAAATAGTATTTTAAGGAAAGCATCAAACGAGATAAGTAAGTTCGACACAAATATGTCACAATTTCAAATGAGGATTTATCTATTTTATTTGCTAGAATATAAAGAGAATCTACTACGTAGGAGTTGTTTAAATGGCTGATGTTAACATCTTTCTAGCATTTGGAGCTGGTTTTTTATCTTTTATATCGCCTTGTTGTTTGCCATTATATCCAGCATTCTTATCATATATCACCGGTGTTTCTGTTGGAGAATTGAAAGATGAAAATACCAAATTAGCAAAAAGAAGCTTACTACATACAATATTTTTTCTACTTGGTTTTTCAGTAATCTTTATTGCGATAGGATTTGGCACATCATTTATTGGAGAATTTTTTATTAACTACAAAGATTTAATAAGGCAAATTGGTGCAATATTAATTGTTTTCTTCGGTCTAGTTATAATAGGGGTCTTTAAGCCTAAATTTATGATGAAAGACGTAAAGCTCGAATTTAAAAATCGTCCATCTGGTTATGTAGGATCTTCTTTAATTGGTATGGCATTCGCAGCAGGTTGGACGCCTTGTACTGGTCCAATCCTTTCAAGTGTGTTAGTGCTAGCTGCAGCTAATCCGGGTTCAGGAGTAATATACATGACTGCGTACTCTTTAGGTTTTTCAATCCCATTTTTAATCCTATCCCTTTTCATAGGAAAAATGCACTGGATACGCAAACATAATGTAACCATCATGAAAATTGGTGGATTTATAATGATAGTCTTTGGAATTATGTTGTTTTTTGACTTAATGACGAAAATAACGATTTATCTTACTCCATTATTTGGTGGTTTTACAGGATTTTAACTCAAGAGGAGTGACGGGGACTTTTGTTCCCCGTTAATGTTTTAAAGGGTCATTTTGTGATAAATTAGGACTTTCATATCACAACAAAAGTATTGAAAAAATTGTGATTTTTCGATAAAGTATATGATGTCACTACTTTTTGACTATATAGAGCTATTAGAGTCGAGGGGGAGAAGAATTGTATGGCAAGAGTATTAATTGTTGATGATGCGAAATTTATGCGTATGACACTTGGAAACATAGTAAAAAAAGCACACCATGAAGTCGTTGGTGAAGGTGAGAACGGAAATGAAGCGATTAAGTTATACGATGAATTACATCCTGATCTAGTAACTATGGATATAACAATGCCTGGTATGGGTGGAATTGATGCAGTTAAAGGAATTAGACAAAAATATCCGCATGCAAAAATTATTATGTGTTCAGCGATGGGACAACAAAAAATGGTTGTTGAAGCAATTGAAGCAGGTGCAAAAGATTTTATTGTTAAACCGTTCGATGAGGGTCGTGTAATAGAAGCTATTAATCGAGTTATCTAATTCGATGATACGGCTTAGGTTTCTGTTGACGTAATTTGTAATAACGAATTAACGACACTACCCTTAAAGTTCATGCTTTTCTTCTTTACAACTAGGCTCCATACATAAAAGTTTTTGCTATTTTCCATGAAATTTGAGCAATTGCTCTTTCGAGTTGCATACATGCTACGAATCATTCATGTATTCGTGTCAGCTCTGAGGAAGTAAAATAGCTATTAATGTGAAAATCACCTATTTTAAAGACGATGGCATAAAACCTCATTTAAATGTTCTAGACGATCACAACATAAAAACAATGCTAATGTAAAAAACCATTTAAGAAAAGGCTTAAATGGTTTTTTTATTTATCTACTATCGTTTATAATGATGATTACGTATAATAAACTTTATAGATAAATAAGCAAAGGATTGATTTGATTGATTTACGCTTCATCAATAGTTGCAATTTTAATGGCGATTGCTGTCATCTTAATTAGAATGAAAGCAGCCAAAAAACCTACGAATGTAAAAAAAATAGTGTTACCACCAATATTTATGAGCACGGGGGCATTGATGTTTATCCATCCAATGTTTCGTGTTTCTTCAGCTGAATTGATAGAAGCATTGACAGTCGGGGCTCTCTTTTCAATACTTTTAATTAAGACTTCTAAGTTTGAAGTGAGAGGGGAAGATATTTATTTAAAAAGATCAAAAGCTTTTGTGTTCATTTTAATAGGGCTATTAATCATTAGAATCATCTTTAAATCATACTTAAGTACACAAATTAACTATGCTGAGTTGAGTGGCATGTTTTGGATTTTAGCTTTTGGCATGATTGTACCTTGGCGTATTGCAATGTATTTTCAATATAAAAAGATTTATACATCCAGGTTGGCCACGAACGAATCGGTGTAACACTTGCAAAATTTGAAGAGCTTTTAAAATAGCTCTTGTTAACAACGTTGTTGCTTTTGTTAGCAATCTAGAAACGGTTTTAATTAAATTAGAAATGATAAGATGCACAAAACACAGTTTACTCTTAGTACGAAGACAACAAACAATGATAAAAAGAGGCTGTTCTCATTTTAAAATGTCCTTTATAAAGGGAGCACTTTAATTGAGTCAGCCTCTTTTAGTAGGTGTTAAAAAAAACTTTCGTACGGTGTTAGATCAATTTGTTTTTCGCGTAAAGTGCGAACTAAAAATTTATGATCTCTCTTAGGTGTTGCTAAAATATAACCCTTGATGACTAAACTTTGTGTAATTGAGTTTGCTTTTTCCTCTAATGCTATTTCACCAATTTTCCCTGCAATCTTTTGGCGGGCAACATCCCTAAAAAGTTCAGGTACTGGCTTAACTAATTCTTCTAATAAAGCTTTTTGGTCATCAGTCCACAAGTGATACGTTTTTTCAATATAATAATCTTGCCAATCCAATTCGGATTTACCATCCTCTTTCGGAAGTCTTTTGAAGAATTTGCGGAACATGAAATAGCCTCCGATTGCAAACATGCCAATAAGAAAAACGACCCAAAACAGAATAAACCATAAAAACCAACCAGTTAACATCTTTTTCACCTCAAAAAATTCTCACGTTCATAACATCAAAATTAATATTATTATTGTTTGAGATATAAAGCAACAAATTCTATGAAAATGTTTAAAATAACATTTCGACATTAATTGTAACAATTTTCGTACATTTAAATATACAGTATATGTTAAACGTATATCTGATTATATAATATAATTGGTATAAAATATAACAAATTATTAGTAGAAGTAAACTTGCCGCAAGATTTATATGTATAGTGTTTTCTCTCACCTAACTATTGTGGCAAATTTCTACTATTAAAACGATGCCTAATGGTAAACATTATTTTTTACGGTCATAATTTAGTAGCAGAAAGAACAAAGTTTATAAAAAGAGTAAAAAGAAAAGCTCCAAAAAATCTCTACATACTGTTTGATGTCTCATTTAAAATCTTACAGTGTAGATATCTTTGAGAGGAACAAGAAATAACTACTTGTACGAGCAGTTATTTCTCATTAATATGTTTTAAACGATACAATAACGGTATGAATTTTTTATATGTTTTGTAAAATATCCACTTTTTGAAGATGCTGCCATTAAGTTTCTGTATACTTGGCTGGGAACTTCGTAGTAGTCACAAGTGATATATTTAAATTTAAGCCTTAAAATCATTCCGTTGTTATCATATCCCACTGCTTCAATTTTTGATGAATTTATTGCTTGTAGTTGCATGATATCACCTCTTTACAGAATATACATAATAAATAAAAATTGTGTTACTTTAGCTGTAAAATGGTAACTGATGCACTTTACATATCATTAAATTTTAAAGCACTCTATTTTTTGCTTGCTGGACTAGTTGGCCAGAGCTAGAATGGAGTTTCTCAAGAAGTCATGTAGACCGAAAAACAATCGTATGGGTAACGTTGGAAGGTACTTTTAATGGAGAACGATTATTGGAACAGTGTACTAAACAGCAAGTGTTGACGATACAGTTTCAGGTTTTGACGAATAAGAAGTAGGTAAGAGGGAAATACTAATGCCTGCTTTACATTGAATACTATCTCACTCCACTCTATGTTCCGTCATCCTGTTTGTTAATAACTTAACCTTTAGGCATAAAAAAACGCCCGCCTTTATATTGTTAAAGCGGACAGTTTTAGCTATAGACTATAACGGTTTTTTATAGCAGTTCAAAGCAATGTTGATTGTGACTGTATGAAATCTGTGGGGTTTATTTATTAAATCTACACAATAAGTTATATGTATGTTGGCGGGACTGCATGGGAATCGAACCCACCAAAGACGACACGCGCCTCTCAAACGGTTTTGAAGACCGCGGCACTCACCAGATGTACACCCAGCCCCACAATGATTTATAATAGTAATTTACGAGTAACATTATACAATCCACTACATAAAATCTGCAAGAGAAATTTTTTGCATATATTAATTTTAAGGTTGATAGATTAAGTCAAGAAATCTATTTATATATATAAATAATAATAATATTAAATAATTTAATGATGTTAGTTAAGATATTAGTTTCTGCAATATTGATACTAGTACTTGAATACCATAGCAAAACAAGAGTTATGCAAGTACAAATTCCTATTTTTATAATTATAAGATAAAAAAGGAAAATAATGTTTTTATATATGTTATGATAATAAATAATACTATAGCCCATTCAAGGACAGTGAACAAGCTTAAGAAACGCTTATAAAAGACTGAAAATTAAGAAAAATTAGATGTGCTTTACTTTTATTACTTCAATAAATTCAATCCCCCAATATATTTATTAACCCATCTACCCACTATTAAAACTATTGCTTCCAATTTCTATCAAACCTATATTATGCAATTGAATATAGTATTAACTCTTTATTAACTGCTATCTACATCGTCATATGCTTAGGTTTTGTAAAATTGTAAAGGAAGTTAAGTAGAATTTTATTGTTTTATAACTAAAAGGAGGTTGAGGTGAGAAATGCTACTTGAAACCGTGTTAATTTCGGCGATAGTAGGGGGGGTTACGGGAATCATTGCCCATCTCATTCGCAATAAAAGAGTTCTCATCTTCCCCAAAAAAAGGACAGAGCCAAAAGGTTATGATGTTGGATTTATTGCGGACTTTTTAATAGGTGCAGTGGCTGCAGTTTTAGCCACAACATATTTATTTTCACCGTGTAATGTTACAGATTTAGTCGGTATCTCAATATTATCAGGAATGGCAGCTGAAAATATATTATTACATCGAGAAATTAAAACTGAGCGAACAAAAGTAGATGGACTTGAACGTGTTAAAAAAAGGTTAATGTAGTCGCATGAATGATCTAACGATTAAAGGTTTTTATGATATAATAGCAGTACTGATAAATTAACGGAGGTCTTTTCATGCGAGGATTAGCAAAGCATCTAACTGAAGCAGAGAAAGAGCATGTTGATCGGCTAACAGAAAAAATGAAGAATGCCTTAACCGAAGAAGAAGTACAGTATTTTGAAAACAAGATCCATGATCTATTAGATGAAGTTGAAAAACGTGTAACTAACCAAGATATGCAAAAGGCAATAGAAGAACAAGCAGCTACCATTGCGTAATATATTTGTCCTTGGCATACATGGACTATATCATACATTTAGTGCCAAGTATTCGTGTTGTGACACTCAAAAATTATGCCTTTAAAATGGTGTGATTAGTGTTTTTTTCAATGCTATTTAAGAAGTATATAGAATAGGTCATTACTGTATCAGTTTTAAAATAATACAAAGAGAAATTACAATGTAATATTGTGATTGAGTTGCAGGTGATGTTACTTGACAGAGCAGCATTATACGATCGGCCTAGCGGGTCATATAGATCACGGAAAAACAGCTTTAACAAAAGCGTTGACAAATGTAGATACTGACAGATTGAAAGAGGAGAAGGAGCGCAAGATTACTATAGAGTTAGGGTTTGCACCTTTGCACCTTCATGAAAACATGATAGCCTCAATCATTGATTGTCCTGGTCACGAACGGTTTATTAGACAGATGATCTCAGGAGTGGCTGGCATAGATGTTGTTGTTATAGTAATTGCAGCCGATGAAGGTGTCATGCCACAAACGAAGGAACACCTAGAAATATTATCTTTTTTAGGAATTAAACATGGAGTTATTGCAATTTCTAAAATAGATACAGTAGATGATGAAATGCTTGAACTCGTTAAAGAAGATATTCAGTCAGAGTTACAAGGGACAGTTTTTGAATATGCTCCAGCCCTGTTAGTTGATAGTTTGTCAAATAAGGGAATTGATGAGCTAAAAGAGCTATTATTAAAACTATTACGGGCTATCTCTCCACGAAATACAAGAAATGCATTTCGCTTGCCAGTCGACCAAGTTTTTACGTTAAAAGGTCAAGGAACAGTCGTAAGAGGAACAGTTTTTGATGGGTCTGTGCGAGAAGATGAGCAAGTAACGATATTACCTTCAAACCAAAGAGCAAATATAAGGCAAATGCAAATGCATAGCAAACCAGTAGATGAAGCTTGGGCTGGACAAAGAATAGCCATAAATGTATCGTCCTTACGTGGTGAAGTGAAACGTGGAGATGTTTTAGTTTCTTCTTCAGAATCTTATTTAGTGACAAATACGATTGATATTGCACTTTCACTAAGTAAGCATGTTAAGCACACACTAAAACAAAGGTCTCTAGTAAAATGCCACATTGGAACAGCTGAAATAATGGCGAAAATTATTTTCTTTGATCGTAATGAAGTAAATAGTGATGAAGATCATGCAGAAATTCTCTGTCAACTCCGTTTAGCAGAGTCAACGGTTGTGACAAGAGGAGATCGTTTTATAATTCGTAGGCCTACTCCAGTAGAAACAATTGGTGGGGGATGGGTAATTGACCCTAATGGTCAGAAATACCGTTTTGGCAAAGATTCGGTATCTATGTTGCATAGCAAAATGAAAGGGACTCCGAAAGAACGTTTAATAGATTTGATCGAACAAGCTGGTATCATTTCCATATCTGACATTAATAAGCGTAGTTCGATTGACGAACGCCTGGTAGGTGAATTGGTCTTACATCCAGAGTTTGTTGTTATTAACGATAACCAAGTTACACTAAATGCTATTATCCTTAATATAATCGAAGAGTTGAAATCGTATTTACATACTTACCATGTTCGTTATCCACTAAGAACAGGAATCAACAAAGCGGAATTACTTCAACACTTTTCAACCAAATATCCAACACAAGTGCTTGATTTTGTACTTAATCAAACGTCGGATCAAGATATATTTATTAAGAAAGAGCAATATATCTCAATGCATTGCTTTACTCCTAGTTATCCTAAACAATGGGCAAAACGAATGGAGAATATGATTCAAATGATCCGAAAGGACGGAATCACAGTTCTGTCTTGGGCAGAATATGTAAAACAATCAGGAATACCTAATACAGAAGCTGACGAACTACGAAATTATTTGATATCTACTGGAAAACTTGTAGGTATGAATGATAAACACTATATTCATTTTGCAGCTTTACAAGAAGCTAATGCTAAGCTACGTTCACATTTTCCGAAACAGTTTGAGCTCAAAGACGCTAAAGATGTTCTCCAACTATCTAGGAAGTATTTAGTACCATTACTTGAACTATTTGATAAGCTAAAATATACAACAAGAGAAGACTCTAAACGAGTATGGGTTCAAATAAGAAGCAGCGGTTCAGAATAGATTCCCGCTGCTTCTACTGTTTGGACCTTTTGCTTTTATCATTTCATGGCTTGTGAACAGCTTAGTTTGTAATTGTTTAACCATTATTTCTCGTATATAAATCCTATTAAAGTAAAAACTTATTCCACGTATATAAACTGATCTTCTTTTTCTATTACACGCCCGATAATCGCTGCGTCTTCAATACCGTTATTATGTAGCTCTTCTACATACGATTTTGCATCGTTTATAGGCATACTTATAAAGAGCCCACCCGAAGTAATGGCATCACATAATAGTAACTGTTCAGTTTCAGTGATGTTCGTACCATATGTCACAAATTGTTTCAGCCATTTATGGTTGGCTTTTGAGCCTCCTGGTATTACTCCATTTTCTGCTAGCTTATGTGCACCGTCTAATAGAGGTGTTTTCGAATAATCAATTAACATGCTTACATTGCTTCCTCGCGCCATTTCACTTGCATGTCCAAGTAATCCGAATCCCGTTATATCAGTAACAGCACTTGGTGTATATTTTTGTAGCAAATCAGCTGCCAGCTTGTTCAATTGTGCCATGGTTGCTGAAACTAGTTTTGACTGGTCGAGTGTTGTTTTATCGCGTTTAATGCCAGTTGTTAAAACTCCTACACCGAGTGGTTTCGTAATCACCAATACATCTCCAGGTGTAGCACCAATATTTTTCCATATTTTGTTCGGGTGAACAAAGCCAGTAACAGATAACCCAAATTTAGGCTCTTGATCATCAATGGAATGCCCACCAATAATTAGTGCATCTGCTTCTGCTACCTTATCAGCAGCTCCCTTTAAGATTTGTGCTAGAATTTCTGCACCTAGCTTTTTGATTGGGAAACCGACAATGTTTAATGCTGTTTTTGGCGTAGCTCCCATCGCATACAGGTCACTCAATGCATTCGCAGCTGCAATTTGACCAAACATATATGGATCGTCAACGATTGGAGTAAAGTAATCTAAAGTTTGTACTAATGCTAATTCATCAGTTACTTTGTAGGCTCCTGCATCATCGGATGTTTCATGTCCGACCAGAAGGTTTGGATTATTCTTTTGTTCAGGTAAATAGCGCAAAACTTGCGCTAGGTCTTGTGGACCAATTTTACAGCCTCAACCAGCTTTTGTTGATAACGCAGTTAAACGGATTTTTTCATGTTCACTCATCATCTTCACCTCCGTTAATAAAAGTATAGACTGACAATAAAAAAAAACCAATAGTTTAAGTAACTTTACGATATAATAATGGATGTACTACAATAAAAGTGGTTGCAAAATATTTGCTATCACATGTTACTTAGGCATATGTTGAAATAATTAATTTAGTACTGGAGGAATAGTTGTGAAAAATTATAAAGTATCCGTAGAATTTTGTATGCAGTGAAACTATGCACCTAGAGCTGCGAGTTTCGCAGAGAAGTTGTTTTCTCATTTTTATTCTAAAATATCAAGTCTTGAGCTTATTCCAAGTTCAGGTGGTGCTTTCGAAGTTTCAGTTAATGGTGAGAAGATTTATTCAAAGCTTGAAACTGGTGAACATCCGGATCCCAATGAAATTATAAATATGATTGAGCAAAAAGAATAAATGGAATAAGATGTGAACATGTTCAAAATAACATAAACATTGGTGTATGATGTGGAGACTTTATTCCTCCTGACCGAGGTTGCAAAATATCCCATTTATCTCGGTAGCGGTACACTTATAAAGCAATCAGAACAATTTAAAAAGCATCTGTTCACAGCGTGTGACTGATGCTTATTATTGTGGTCAAATTTCCTACCATATAGCGTAGAAGATGAATAGGATATTACTGTATGTTAATATGTTTTGTTTGAATATTTGTTTTAGCTTCTTTACTAATATAAATTTCTAAAATGTCATTATGAAACAGTGCTTTCATTTCTTTCGATTCAATAGAAAATGGAAGAGTCACGTTTCTTTCAACTACCTCTTGCTCATCTTTGTTAACGATAATTGAAACCTCATTATTGTGTCTTGTTATATTAATGTGCTGTTTTTTCACATTAGATAATTCTGCTTCGACTATATATTCATGTTCAGTCTCAAATAAATCAACTCTAAATTGCTGCTCGTCAAGCATCTGATAGAAAGAGTCATGAAAAAATTGCTCCATCCAATCTTCAATACATTGGATTTGCATCGCTTTAGGATATTTGTTATTAACCATTTGAATTATCCTCCAGAAATATACTATTGGATATGATATGATGATTGAACGAAAAAGGTGTCAACAATTAAAATGGTTAATAATAATTGATAAAAAATGGACAGGGGAAGATTTCATGAGAATTGATTTATTAAGACAAATACCACCAATACATATATTGCAAAAAAACAATCAATTTTTTACTATGTTATTAGAGTTTAATATAGACGAGCCAACGTTGACTCAAGTTATTCAAACCGAAGTGAATCAATTGAGAGAACAGCTTTTATCTAATGAATATATCATTCAATTTCATGGGCAGGTCTCCATGATTGATCATATATTTACTAATGTTAAAGCTAAACTACAGTCAATGTCTGAATATCATTTACAAAAGGTAGTTAATGCTACGGGAGTAATCCTACATACAAACTTAGGGAGAGCCCGCTTAAGTGATTCAGCTGTAAAGAGAGTAGCAGAAATTGCATCAAACTATTCCAATTTAGAATTTGACCTTGATTCGGGCACTAGGGGCTCTCGACATGACATCATTGAGCACATCATTAGCAAAGTGACAGGTGCTGAGGCTGCGATGGTTGTCAATAATAATGCCGCTGCTGTATTTTTAGTATTAAGAGCATTAGCAAAGGATCGAGAGGTCATTGTGTCTAGAGGGCAGCTTGTAGAGATCGGGGGTTCATTTCGAATCTCAGCTATTATGGAGGAGAGTGGAGTATCCCTTAAAGAAGTTGGGACGACTAACAAAACTCATCTACACGATTATGAAGAAGTAATAAATGAGCAAACTGCGATGATCATGAAGGTGCATACGAGTAACTTTAAAACGATTGGATTTACTAAAACAGTACCTACACAAAACCTTGTACAGCTTAAAGAAAAGTATGAAGACATTATATATTATGAAGATCTAGGTAGTGGGAGTTTATTTGATTTTCAGAAAAATGGCATTGGGGATGAGCCTGTTGTAAGAGACATCCTTGAACAAGGAGTTGACGTAGTATCTTTTAGTGGAGATAAATTATTAGGGGGGCCTCAGGCAGGAATAATTGTTGGGAAAAAGCCTCTTATTGATCTGTTAAAAAAACATCAGCTTGCGCGAGTCTTAAGAGTTGATAAAATGACTTTTGCAGCACTTGAAGATACACTTTTGTCATACTTGAAAGGTAATATACTTGAGATCCCAACATTGCGAGATATATTAGAAACGACTGAAGCGATTAAACAGCGTTCTGAGCATTTTATAGAGTTGGTTAACACCAAAACAAATGATTATAAGTTCGATTTATTAAAAGGTGAATCCGAAATTGGCGGAGGAACAATGCCAGGAGTAACTCTCCCTACATATGTTGTAACAGTAGAGCACCATAGCAAATCGTCTCAACAGCTATCACAACAGTTAAGAAGGAGCACACCTAGCATTGTTACTAGAATTAATAAAGGCAAGGTCGTACTAGATTTTAGAACTGTGACTTTAGAAGAGGCAAATGTAATAGTTGATATATTACATAGGATTTCATAATTTTTTACATATCATGTCCTTTATTATGCTTCTGTCTCGTATGGTTATGATTTTTCACTTTTTTCGATCCGTCTAATGGTTCAGGCTGACCAGGGTTTTCACCATCAGGAGCATTTTTTCGAATTCCTTTAGTATTATTTTCATCCATGGATAAATCTCCTCCTTCTTGTTTAGGATGACAGTATAGTTTTTTTTTATTCAATGAATAGATATTAGAGGCTTTGTCTATACTAGCTAAGAAAGTTCCATCTATTTGAAGGAGTTGACATTAAGTGCCTTATCATAAAAATAAACAGCAAGCTTTTCAAGCTGCACAACAAGGTACAGAGGAAGCTAGGGACGTATACAATAATATCGTACAGAATCGTGCGGATTATGGTTCTGAATTAAAACATTTATCTAATGAAATAAATGAAGCTTACGAACAAATAAATAATGCACTTGAAGTTGCCTCTGAAAACCAAAAGCCGAAACTTGAGCAATTTCAGCAAGATTTACACACGATTGTAAATGAAATCAATAATACACCTTAAACCTGCATTGGCAGGTTTTTTTGTCTTCATCATGTTAATTTCGTTTTTCTTGAAATTTTTTAGATTCAATTGATGTGCGTTGAACTTACGTATTAATGAAATAACCATTTCACAAGAGAAGAGGTGTATATTCTTGCGAAATGGCACTTGTCCTTGAAATTTTGTTCAGAATATTTTTTTTTGATGTAATGTTAAATAAAACAAGGTTCGTGCATTAATCATGAATAAATTTTCGAATTGGTCTGATCTCTTTTATTGATTTTTCTTTCTCTTCTTATTGTTCGCTCTTTGCTCAGCAGTCAATGGCTCATTTTGCATTTCTTCATTATAACCCGCACCCATTCCTTGTGATTTTGCATCATTCATACCAGGGATGACATGGTTTGCTTTACGTTTGCCCATTTCTTCACCTCCATCATCTTTATAATTACAATTTTTGCTGATAAATTGCACACACTACTATTTTTTATTTGCAAGGGAAAAAATATGTATAATAAGGGAAACTTATCATTTTCAATAACATTATTGATATTTACTTATAATCTTCCTTGTATTAAGATGGATGAGAAGTAATTTAGAATTGGGAGAAAAAATGATATTTTTCGATAATACTCTCAACTAATTATTGAACATATTAATAATATGTTCAAATTAATGTGCGCTCAGAAGGGTTTTTGAGACTACATTCTTAAAATTTCGACACAGGGGGAAGGACAAATGACAAAGCAAGACGTTTTTCAAGCGCGTTCTTCATTTGAGGTTAATGGAAAAAAGTATAATTATTTTCAATTAAGTTCTTTACAAAAATTAGGTAACATTACTCGCCTACCATATTCTATTAAAGTTTTGTTGGAATCAGTTTTACGTCAAGTTGACGGTCGAGTAATTACAAAAGAGCATGTGGAAAATTTAGCTAAATGGGGCACTAAGGATATAAAAGCCATAGATGTACCTTTTAAGCCATCACGTGTTATTTTACAGGATTTCACAGGAGTACCAGCTGTCGTTGATTTAGCGTCACTGCGTAAAGCTATGGCAGATATGGGTGGAGATCCAGATAAAATTAACCCTGAAATTCCTGTAGATTTAGTAATTGATCACTCTGTACAGGTTGATAAAGCAGGTAGTGCAGATGCGTTAAACTTTAACATGGACTTAGAATTTGAGCGAAATGCAGAGCGTTATAAATTTTTAAGCTGGGCTCAAAAATCTTTTGATAATTATCGTGCTGTACCACCAGCTACTGGTATCGTTCACCAAGTAAATTTAGAGTACTTAGCAAATGTTGTTCAAGCGGTTGAAGAGGAGAATGGCGAATTTGTTGCTTATCCTGATTCGCTTGTAGGTACGGATTCACATACGACAATGATCAATGGTATAGGAGTTCTAGGCTGGGGTGTTGGTGGTATAGAAGCAGAGGCAGGTATGCTAGGACAACCATCTTATTTTCCAGTTCCTGAAGTCATCGGTGTGAAGCTAACAGGAGCTTTACCGAATGGCACTACAGCGACTGATTTAGCATTAAAAGTAACTCAAGTACTTCGTGCTAAAGGTGTTGTAGGAAAATTTGTTGAGTTTTATGGACCAGGTGTTGCTGAATTACCACTTGCAGATCGTGCGACAATTTCTAATATGGCTCCAGAATACGGGGCAACTTGTGGTTTCTTCCCAGTTGATGAGGAAGCGCTTGAATATATGCGTTTAACAGGACGTTCAGAAGAACAAGTGAAAGTTGTTGAAGCTTACTGTAAAGCTAATGGTATGTTCTTTACAGCTGATGCAGAAGATCCTATCTTTACTGATGTGATTGAGATCAACTTATCAGCAATAGAAGCCAACCTTTCAGGACCAAAACGTCCACAAGATTTAATACCACTTACTAATATGAAGGAAGCATTTAATACAGCTTTAACAGCAGAAGCTGGCAACCAAGGATTTGGGTTAGATAAAGCTGAATTAGATAAAAAAGTAGCTGTCAAATTAGCAAACGGTAATGAGACAATGATGGAGACTGGTGCGATTGCGATTGCTGCTATCACATCTTGTACGAATACTTCAAATCCGTATGTTCTAGTTGGAGCTGGATTAGTAGCGAAAAAAGCAGTTGAAAAGGGCTTGGAAGTTCCTGAATATGTAAAAACATCATTAGCTCCTGGCTCTAAAGTTGTTACTGGATACCTAAAAGATGCTGGTTTACTCCCATACTTAGAGCAACTTGGTTTTAACGTAGTTGGTTATGGTTGTACAACATGTATCGGTAACTCAGGTCCATTGGCAGAGGAAATTGAAGAAGCAGTTGCGAAAAATGATTTATTAGTTACTTCAGTACTTTCTGGTAATCGAAATTTTGAAGGTCGTATTCATCCTTTAGTCAAAGGAAATTACTTAGCATCACCTCCATTAGTTGTTGCTTACGCTCTTGCAGGTACTGTTGATATTGAATTGCAAAAAGATGTAATTGGAAAAGATAAAGACGGTAACGACGTTTACATGAACGATATTTGGCCAACTATGGAGGAAGTAAAAGAAGTTGTTAATCAAACAGTTACACCAGAATTGTTTAGAAAAGAATACGAACAAGTATTTGATGACAATGAGCGTTGGAATGAAATAGAGACTTCTGAAGAAGCATTGTATAGTTGGGATGAAGAATCTACTTATATTCAAAATCCACCGTTCTTTGAAGGGTTATCAAAAGAGCCAGGGACTGTACAAAACTTAAAAGGCTTAAGAGTAGTTGCTAAATTTGGAGACTCTGTCACTACAGACCATATTTCACCTGCTGGTTCAATTGGTAAAGATACTCCTGCTGGTAAATATCTACAAGAACAAGGTGTAACGCCACGAGACTTTAACTCTTATGGTTCTCGACGTGGAAATGACCGAGTGATGACAAGGGGTACATTTGCTAATATTAGAATACGTAACCAAATTGCTCCAGGTACAGAAGGCGGTTGGACTACTCATTGGCCAACTGGCGAGATCATGTCAATATATGAAGCATGTATGAAGTATAAGGAAGAAGATACGGGACTTGTTGTATTAGCTGGCAATGACTATGGAATGGGAAGTTCACGTGACTGGGCTGCTAAAGGAACGAACCTTCTAGGAATCAAAACTGTTATTGCTGAAAGCTTTGAACGTATTCATCGTAGTAATCTTGTTCTTATGGGTGTTCTACCTCTACAGTTTAAACAAGGTGAAAGTGCTGAAAGCTTAGGGTTAACTGGGAAAGAAACAATCGAAGTTGCTATCGATGAAACTGTAAGACCACGAGACCATGTAAAAGTGACAGCTACTGATGAAGCGGGTAATCAAAAAGAATTCGAAGTACTTGTGAGATTTGATAGTGAAGTTGAAATTGACTACTATCGCCACGGTGGTATTTTACAAATGGTTCTTCGTGACAAGTTACACGGATAATTTTAGAATATACCATTAAGTTAAAAAGGGTCTGACTAATTCTATATAATGTGAAAGGGAGTATTCCAACATTTTTGCATAATATAGTATAAAGGTCTGGCCCTTTTTCTTTATATAGCTGTTTATGATACAGTACTTAAACCCTTAACAAAAAGGATGTTCTTAACAGCTTTTTAGCTTAAAAGCAAGGACATCAAAAATGACCTTATTGTTGTAATATCAATTATAATTAATATATTGACAACCCTGTTAAATGTATCTAACAATAGGTAAAAATCGTACATAAATTAATTAGGTTGAATAGTAGAAGAAAAAGGGACAACTACCTGTTTGTTTATCAAAACCCTTGGTCAGATAATATAGTCTAACTGATCAATTTATTACCTTCAATATTTTTATTGTTATGATGAAATCAACTTCTTTTTTGTTTAGAACAGTTTAGTATATAATCTAACGGTGTAGGGTAGTTTGTAGTATAGAAAGAGAAAGGAGATTCAAATATGCGTAGTGAAGAAATTCAACTAGCTTCAAGGCCACAAGGTGTTCCAAACAATGATAACTTTAATTTTGTAGAAATTAATTTACCCGCTCTCAATTCTGGGGAAGTCCTTTTAAAAACTTTATACTTATCTGTAGATCCATATATGAGAGGAAGAATGAGGGAAGGGAAGTCTTATGCTGCCCCATATGAACTGCATCAACCAATCGTCGGTGGTGTCATAAGTGAAGTAATGGAATCAAAGTCAGAGAAATTGATAAAAGGGGATATCGTTGTAGGTTTTCAGAAATGGGCTAGAAATCAAGTTGTTCATGAATCAGAGCTCCAGAAAATTGATCCATCCCTTGCACCAATTTCGACTGCGTTAGGAATTCTCGGTATGACTGGCTTAACCGCATATTTTGGTTTACTGGACATTGGTGAACCGAAAGAAGGAGAGACTGTTGTTGTATCGGGGGCTGCAGGGGCTGTTGGTATGATCGTTGGGCAGATTGCGAAGATCAAAGGCGCTCGTACAGTTGGGATAGCAGGTTCTCAAGATAAAATCGACTACCTAGTAAATGAACTTAAATTTGATGAAGCTATAAACTATAAGAGTGAACATTTCAAAGATGAATTAGCAAACGCATGTGCAAATGGGGTAGATGTCTACTTTGAAAATGTTGGAGGAAATGTGTCTGATGAAGTATTTAAACATTTAAATGTACATTCACGCATCCCAGTGTGTGGAGCGATTTCTGCATATAATTTGCAAGAAGACATTGGACCTCGCATTCAAACTACTTTAATTAAAAACCGCACCTTAATGAAAGGGTTTCTAGTAGGTGATTATGCACATCGTGCTAGTGAAGGGGTCCTACAATTAGCACAATGGTTAAAAGAAGGAAAATTAAAATATGAAGAAACGATTATCGAAGGGTTTGAAAATACACCTGAAGCATTTATTGGCTTATTTAAAGGTACAAACTTAGGCAAATTATTAGTGAAAGTTGCTGAACCGTCAGATCATTAACATAAGAAGTGCTTACAATAAAAGCGTTGACTTTTGACGCTTTTTTGTAAGGTTATTTTTACTATAAAGGCTCCTTTTCGCATTTATTGTTTTTTGATAAAAAGATCTAAGCACGTTATAACAAAAATTCAGGGCAGCTTTTCTTCTCTATAGACTATAACTATAATATACATCAAGTGACTCACTGTAAGTAATAAATGTAACAAAGTATAAGAAAAGAGCCTTGTCATAAAATGTTTATAAAGAGCAATATTATTATTACATATAAACATTTATAATAAATCATATAACGTTACATGAATTTTCACCATGGTATTTAAGGAGCGTAGGAATGAAAAAAATAATAGCTGGGATCTTAATAATAGTCTTTATAGGAGTAAGTATTTGGCAAGTAGTATCTGCTGGAAAAAATGGTAGCATTGAAGAAGTTGGCAAACAGTTTGGAAATGATACTGAAATCGTTGATGTTGATGAAAAAACTAGTAACGCAGAGGCTGCTGTTGAAGGTATTGCAGTAGGAAATAAGGCTCCTGATTTTGAATTACCTACTTTAAATGGAGAATCAATAAAGCTCTCAGCCCTGCAAGGAAAAAAAGTAATAGTGAACTTTTGGGCAACTTGGTGTCCGCCATGTAAAGAAGAGATACCTGATTTTCAATTGTTTCATGAAGAGTACGGCTCTGATGTTGTGATCTTAGCGGTAAATGTTGATCCAGAATATGATGTTGAAAGTTTTGTGGATGAATATAATATGACTTTTCCTGTTCTGTTAGATGAAGATGATAATGCAAATAGGATCTTTCAAGTATTATCAATTCCGACAACGTATTTTATTGATAGTAATGGGATAATTAGAAATAAGTTTGTGGGTCAACTGTCTTATGAAAAGATGGAAGAGTTTGTTGATGATATGAATTAGAAACGATGTTTTGCTAATCCGACAAAGAAAATAAACGAGTGTAGGATTTATGCATGCTGTTAAAAATGTAAGGCTCTGTTCATAAACTTTGTTGTTATAATCAATGATAATTGACAGTATGGAGTTTTAAGAGAGCTCAATAGTAGAAAAGATGTCATTATTGCTAATCGTTTTAGTACTAATATGTTAGAATGAATAACAACAATCTTTGCAAAACAGCCAAATGTAAAAATTGAGGAAAAGAAACTTATCAAAGATAGTTTCTTTTTTTGTGTTTGTATAATAATGATTTTTCGAAAAGTTGTAATAATTTATACGTTTGTTGGGTAATACTAACGTTAAAATAAAATATAAAGGATGGTGAGAAAATTGCGAAAAATTAAAAAAGTAACTTTTGAGGAATTGGTACGAGAAAATAAAAAAGAATTATTAAAAGATCAAGAGGCATTAGAGAAAATTGAATTAAAGCTCGAACAAAAAATGATCAGAAAAATCCAATAGTTTCACAGATGAAAACTTTTGCTCCTTTCATACATGAATAAGGTTAACTTGACCATAATAAATGATGAAAAGGGGGGGTTATACATGGCTAAACAGTTTAATGATAAACGTAGTCATTATACACCAAATCATATCGGAACTCAGCCCAGAGGCTTTGGTGGTAATAAAGGAAAAAAAATGCAAGATCAATCTGGTGAAAAACCAGATGTCATACAAACAAAAGGTGAATGAAGTTAGTATATATTGTGGTTTAGAGCGCTTTGTAATTAGTTCATTATTGACTCTACACAGAAGATCATATTTGTATGTGTACTCGTAAAGCAAAAGCATAGGAATGAATAAGTTAGAGGCCTAAAATCGCTTCTAGCTTTTTTTCTAGTATTTATTCACAAACCATTACCATATCAAGGGTGTTTTGTTAAATCATTATTAATATAATGTTGAAAAAGTGCCACTTTGTTAAAGTGTAGGCGTCTTACATTGAAACAAAAATTGAAGCTTACATCTAAACGTTGCTGTTCGTAATAGAGTTATTTTCATCTTTTATTCTCTAGACACTAGAAAAGAACATATCATACACATCAGTTACTCATTTGTAATTGAAAAAACACCATTTAATTTACGTAAAGAGGCAAATTAATTGATTTTTTTAACGGACTTCTAATCATAATTTCAAGAGGTTTGAAACACACTAGTGATGTACAATATACAATTTTTATTGGAGGGTTAGTATTGACTAATAGACCAAAGCCTGATGATCGTAGTGATAATGTAGAAAAGTTACAAGATATGGTGCAAAATACGATTGAAAATATTGAGGAAGCACATGAAACGATGGAATTTGCTAGTGATGAGGAACGAGAGCAAATCGAGGCAAAAAATCAGCGTAGAGAAGAAAGCATTACATCGATGAGAGAAGAAATTAAAGATGAGGCTCAAGACCGTGAAAACGGTTATAAGTAATATTATCCAAAGAAGACTTTAATGCTATAATTAAGTGACCTCTAAGACATGATTTCGGGAGTAACCGAGCTCATGTCTTTTATTGTTTAATGAGTGTTGTTGTGAAAAAAGTGATTCTTTAATTGCTGTTTTAACATACCTATTCTAAAAATATATATAAACATTCATAAAGAGACTCAACTTTATTCATGCTTATTTCACATATATGGTGTAGTGTTTAAATATGCACGATATGTTACTTGTTCTTCGTTTCATGTAAAATTACAATGAGCTGTTTTATTATTGATTGTTCCAATTCGTTCTAAAATGTATGAACGCATTCGTGCATCATTTCTACATTTTTAAATTTTTTGTGTACTCATAAAACTCATTATATTGCTATTTAAAGTAAAATTGTAACAAAGTTTACGAAAAGAGCCTAACAATTAAAATTCTAAAAAAGCATTATAATGATCGTAGGGGGAGTTAAGGTTGTTAAAATCAAAGAAAAAAATAGAAGTTCGTTATGCTGAAACAGATCAAATGGGGGTTGTTAATCATGCAAATTATTTAACATGGATGGAAGTAGGCAGAACAAAGTATATTCAAGATTTGGGATTTTCTTATGCAGCAATGGAGGATGATGGAATTTTGTGTCCAGTTCTTGAAGCACATGTTTCATATAAAAAGCCAATACGGTATGGAGAAATTGCAGAAATTACAACTTGGGTTGAAGAATATGATGGGTTGAGAGTCGTGTATGGCTACGAAATTGCCAATTCCGAAAACGAGTTAGCTGTTTGTGGCACAACGAAGCATGTGTGTGTAAAAAAAGATTCTTTCCGCCCAATCAGTATAGCTAAATATTTTCCTGAATGGCATGAAGCATATGAAAAGGTAAAAAAACAACGATAATTTTATGACGCAATGGAATAGAGAAATAATAGTTAATTGGCAAAGCTTTTATAATAACATACAGACAAGGCGTCCCATAGCCACCACATTCACAAATGGGACAGCCTTTTCGTCTAAAGGAATATTTCAAGATTTTTTTACTTTCAGATTGTCTCTTCTATAGAGCTGTTTTCGTAATAATTGTTGCTTTTCGTTCTAAGAAATAAACACGGATACAACAATAGTTTTGTGGCATCTTCTTCTGTAAAATGATGTTAATCATCCAAAGGCGTCTTTTACTGTCGTAATTTTGTATAAATACAAAGTTTACGAATAGAGCGTTTTATTATGAAATATCATGCTAAGGTTGTTCATTTAGCCATTGATACATATGTTCCATTGTATCATTATACATTTCTTCATATAGATGGTCATTATTGGAACTCATTAATTCACTTAAAATATGTGTTTCGAAGTTACTTTGATATTGATTCGAAACATATGTAGGAGTAAATGTTGGATTATCTAAGTGTATTTCATTTACATTACCTGAAAAACTTTTCGTTACAGTTATTTCAAATAATCCTCCTATATCTTTATAGTCATTATATTGTCCTGACAGAAAGTTACCTAGTGAATAAACGACTATACTCTTCGAGCTATCATCTCTTTCGATCCACTCAATTGGCTGTAGTACATGTGGATGATGACCTAAAATAATGTCTACCCCCTCATTTGCTATTAAATGAGCAAGTTCTTGCTGTTGAATGGTTGGGAACCGTTCATATTCATTTCCCCAATGCATACTTACAACGATAACATCTACTGCCGCCCTCAATTTGTTAATATCCTCTTTCATCTTTGTCACATTTGTTACATTAACTAAGTATTCCTTTCCTGTAGGTATAGGTAAGCCATTTGTTCCATATGTATAGGCAAGAAAACCTACTGATATCTTATTTTTTTTAAGTATACGTGGTTGTTTTTTGTCTTGATTACTACTATATCCTCCAACATAAGCCATATTGATTTTATCGTAGTAAGCAGTAGCATTTAATATGGCACGTTCTCCACGATCTAGCGTATGGTTATTTGCGATAGAAACAATATCAACGCCAGCAGCCTTTATGGTATCAGCTATGTTATAAGGGCTATTAAATCGTGGGTAAGTTGAAATTCCTAACTCTTTACCACCAATCATGGATTCTTGGTTGGCAAATGTAATATCTGGTTTTGTTAGTAGGGGAAATACATTGGACATCATAGGTGTAAAATTATAACCATCCGCTGTTTTAGCATCATTATAAACTGTACTATGCAATAATATATCACCAACTGCTCCTATCGTTAAGCTGGTCGTGAAGTTTTTTGGGGACAAGTGATGAGTTTTATTATGATGAGCTTTTACAACTACCTGAACGCTTTGAGTATTAATAGATGTTAAAGAAAACCAACTAAAAACGGATATACAAACTGCTACAGTCGTTCCTAATGAAACGAACAAAATTTTCCGATTCATCATATGTTTACCTCTATTTCTTTATTTACATAAATTATAACAATTATTATAAAATTAGGTAATAGAAATACGGTATATATTTAGGAATATGTTTAATAAACAAATATAAATCATAAAGTATATTTTTAAGGGGGAATCTGGAATCCCCCCTCATTACATCCTTATAAATAAAACCAAAGATAAAATACTCCTAAAAGAATAAAGAAAAATGTTAGCACATCTTCTCCCTCCATTTTGTTCAAAGAAAAGGCTTAAATCAAAATCTGCTAAATATATAACAAACTAATTAAGATTCAGGATGTTAGGTAAATATAATTTTCATATCGCAGGTGATGGGTTAGTTTATGTAATTTGTAAACATAAAGTATGTTCTAATGTCCTAAATTGATAAAAAATAGTTTTATTAAAACGTCGTATTTCTACACAATGAAAAAAGGAACTTCAAATAGAAATTCCTTATAAATAGTAATATGCTGTTGTGAAACATTGATTGTTGCTTTACGTTCAAAAATATATGCACGTATACATTTATAATTCGGGGCACCTTTGCTATCATTATAATCATCTAATTTGTAAAAAAATAACAACAAAGCTTACGAAAAGAGTCATAAGAAAAAAATTATTATGTATGTTTGGACTTAAAACTTACCATAATTTTGCTTTCGGTTCTGTTTTATTAATTAGTCGTTGTATATTAGCTCTATGGCGATAAATAATAAATATTGATAAAACACTAACTACGATAATTAACGGCACATCTTTTGTATATAAGCTATAAAAGACTGTAAGAATACCTGCAAGCATAGAAGAGAGTGAAACATATCTTGTCATAATTAAAAGAAGAAAGAATACGATTACAGCGAACAAGAAAGTTAACGGCTGATAACCTAGCAGAACACCACCCGATGTCGCTACTGCTTTACCACCTTTAAACTTTGCAAATATTGGAAACATATGACCTACTGATGCAAATAATCCGATTATTAATGGGTGAATATCAACTTCAATGAGCAAAGGCAGTAGTGCAGCTAACGTTCCTTTTAAAATATCACCCAGAGTTACAATTATCCCTGCTTTTTTCCCCAATACACGAAAGGTGTTAGTACCACCTAAATTTCCACTCCCATGATCACGTATGTCTATATTATACCCTATTTTTCCAACTATAAGCCCAAATGGGATGGAACCTAATAGATATGCAATTAATATAATCATTACTTCTGACATTTATGAATCTCCTTTGATAACCACGTTTCTATTTATTTCATTTTACCACTTCTAACTAAAAACACCATACAATTTCATGAACATAAAAAAATTTATACGAAAGGAAGAATTTATTCTTTTCAATTTGTGATTTATTGCGTAAGATGTCGATAGGAGGGGATTTTATGTCGAGGCTTGAAACGTATAAAGAGAAAAAAACTAAAACACCCTATATTGTAATGGGCTTAAGCATATCTTTTATTATGATAGTATCTAGTATTTTATTATATATTTATTTATTACCTTCAACAGAAAGTACTGAATACTTTCAGGAGGAAAATGACATTATTTTTGAAGGCGAGATAATATCTACTGCCTATGTTGTTGATGATGCGGTTTATTTCCCGTTTTCATTTATTCAAGAAAAGATAGATTCTTCTATTGTTTTTGATGAAAACTCGAATTCTATTATTATTACTACTAGCAATAAAGTTTTACAGCTTCCTTCAGAGTCATTAACTTATTTTATAAATGAAGAACCATTTAAGTTAGAGGTGCCAGCTTTAGTTACTGAGGCGGGTGAACGTTATATTAATATTGATCAAATATTACAAGTCTACCCAATAGAAGTGGATTTGAATGATGAAACATCCGCGATTATTGTTCAAAAACACGGTCAAACATTGTTAACAGGTGTTGTAAAAGATACATTAAATGAGCATGAATCAAGATTGAGGGTAGAGCCATCTCTTAAGTCAAAATACGTTGCGGAGTTAGAAGAGAATGAATCTATTGTAATTGAAAAAGATGACCATAGTGAATATTACTTCATCAGAAAGAAAAACGGGATTGCAGGGTATGTTAAAAAGAATGCGATAAGTTTAAACAAACCAATGACGGTTAATATCACGAGAGATTTACCCACAGAACAAAGAATGTTAATAGATGGGCCTATAAATTTAACATGGGAAGCTGTGTACTCAAAAAATCCTGATACATCAACACTGCCACAAATGAACGGTGTAAATGTAGTTTCTCCGACTTGGTTTTCATTGAAAAATAATGAGGGAGATGTTACGAATTTGGGATCTACAGCATATTCCGAATGGGCTAAACAACGTAATTATCAAGTTTGGGCTGTATTTTCTAACGATTTTGATCCTGAAAAAACCCATGAAGCATTTAAAGATTTTGATACAAGACAAAAAATTATTCGCCAATTACTTCAATATAGTCAAATGTATGAGCTAGATGGGATCAACATTGACATTGAAAATGTCAATTTGGAAGATGGACCTCTCGTCACACAATTTGTAAGAGAAGCAACACCTTACTTGCATGAAGCAGGGTTAGTTGTAAGCATGGATGTAACTTTTATATCTGAAAGTGAGAATTGGTCTAAGTTTTATGAAAGAGAAAAGCTAGCCGATGTTGTCGATTATATGATGGTTATGGCGTATGATGAACACTGGGCATCGTCACCTATTGCAGGTAGTGTAGCTAGCTTCCCTTGGGTGGAAAATAATCTAGAAAGAATACTAGAAGTGATTCCTAACGACAGATTAATATTAGGTGTCCCGCTATATACACGAATATGGGAAGAGAAAGAGAATGATAATGGTGCTATAGAAGTATCTTCAAAGGCGCATTCTATTGAATATGTTCGTGAGTGGATGAATGAACGTAATCTCGAACCAGCATATGACGAAAAATCTGGACAATACTACGTCGAATATATGGATGAAAAAGAACAAGCGATGTATAAAATTTGGATTGAGAATGACTATTCATTACAAAAGAGAGCTCAAATTGTACATTCGTATCAGCTGGCTGGTATAGCTACTTGGGCTAGAACGTTTGGTAATGAAGATGCCTGGACAGCCCTTTCTGACTCGTTAAAACATATCCAAGTCACACAAAAGTAAGAGATGTAACATTGGTATTGTTCCTTGTATGTAAAGGGAGCAGATTGGATAGTGATGTGTTTAAAATCCGTAAGCAATCTATTTCTGACCTTAAGATGATAGTGATACAATTAGTATATAACTAATACATGGAGATGATTAGATGGCAATTGAAATTCCAAATCGAGAAAAATTGGGAGAGATCTTGAAGAATAGTAAACGAGTTGCGGTTGTTGGACTATCTGCCAATCCAGAAAAAACATCGTACAAAGTTAGTAAAGTAATGCAGGATGCTGGATATGAGATCATCCCAGTCAATCCAACTGTTAATGAAGTATTAGGTGTCAAAGCAGTGAAATCTCTTCAAGAAATTGAAGGTCATGTAGACATCGTTAATGTATTTCGTCGGTCAGAGAAACTATATGACGTTGCTAAAGAATTTGTAGAAATAGATGCTGATGTTTTTTGGGCTCAACTAGGACTTATTAATGAAGAAGCATATCATTTTTTAAATGATAAAGGATATACTGTCGTTATGGATAGGTGTATTAAAGTTGAATATGCTGCTACAAAGTAAGTTTGATCTCATTCTTCGAAGCATCCATTATATTGCATAATTTTTGTACAAATGCGACACACTATAAAAACAACATGGTTGAATTATTGTTACTTTGTCATCCATGTCGCAAAATAAGTAAATGTTCACAAATTTTCCTCCCTCTTGGAGTACTCATGAAAATTGAGTACTCTTTTTCTATATGTCAAATTTTCATTCAATAGGATCATTTAACCTTTCACTTTAAGTAGGCTTTGGTCGCATTCATTGTTGCTTTTCCTAAAAAACCTCAATATTAAAATAACTAATATTCGGTGGACATCATTTCTTCTAAACTACAAGAGTCATATGATATACATCAGTTACTCAAATTTATGTAACAAAAGCACACAGTTTACGAAAAGAGCCTTACTTAAATTATTTATCATTCATAGGCTAGAAAAATCAAATTTGTAAAAATGAGAGGATTTTAAAAGAAGAAAAAATTTTTGTCCTTGTGATAAGAGGGCATTACCATATATTATATAAAATAGGAGTAGTAGTTTTAATCCTTTTCTAAAAGGTGTATAATTAGAACACCCGTTCTTTTTATGGGTAAAAAGAAACTAAACAAATTATATAGGAGCTATATGTTAATCCACCTTTAGTGCCTATCCCCTCGAGGTCATTACAAAACATCCTTTCGGGTGAAATAACTCGAATGCTTGTCAGGGATAATCGAGGCGTTTATGCATTTATTTTGTACTATAACAAGATTAAAAAGTTGTTGTGTATGTTTTTTGTATTGAGGAGGTAGTTTTTTGTCAAAGCAAAGTTTTGAATATAATGATGAAGCCATCCAGGTGTTAGAAGGACTGGAAGCTGTAAGAAAACGTCCAGGTATGTACATAGGAAGTACGGACACGCGAGGGCTACATCATTTAGTATATGAAATTGTTGATAATTCCGTAGATGAAGCTTTAGCTGGCTATGGAAACCACATAAAAGTTACGATACATAAAAATCAAAGTATTAGTGTAGTTGATAAAGGCAGAGGCATGCCAGTTGGCATGCATAAATCAGGAAAACCCACTCCTGAAGTTATACATACTGTTTTACATGCAGGTGGAAAGTTTGGACAAGGTGGTTATAAAACGAGTGGAGGGTTACATGGTGTAGGTGCATCTGTCGTTAATGCCCTTTCTGAGTGGTTAACTGTAACGATCCGTCGTGATGGAAACGTATACGAACAGAAGTTTGAACACGGAGGAAGTGTAGTTTCTGCACTTGAAAATAAAGGGCGAACGAATCAAACGGGTACAACAACTCACTTTAAGCCAGACCCAAGCATATTTAGTACAATTACATATAACTTTAATACATTGTGTGAGAGATTGCGTGAGTCAGCATTTCTGTTAAAGGGTCTAAAGATTGAGCTCATAGATGAGCGGCATAATGAGCACGAAATATTTCACTATGAGAATGGCATAGAGGCCTTCGTTCAATATTTAAACGAGGAGAAGGATACACTACACCCAGTGATAGCATTTGAAGGGGAACAAAACGACATTGCAGTTGAATATTCCTTCCAATTTAATGATGGATTTTCAGAAAACATCCTTTCATTCGTGAATAATGTAAGAACGAAGGATGGAGGAACCCATGAATCGGGTGCCAAAACAGCAATGACGCGTGCTTTTAATGAATATGCCCGCAAGGTAGGGTTGTTAAAGGAAAAAGATAAAAATCTTGAGGGATCAGATATTCGTGAAGGGCTTGCAGCCATCGTGTCTGTCAGAATTCCAGAGGAGTTACTTCAATTTGAAGGGCAAACGAAAGGGAAGTTAGGGACAAGTGATGCACGCTCAGCAGTTGATGCTGTTATAACAGAGAATTTGGCTTATTTCTTTGAGGAAAATCCTGATGTTAGTTCGTTATTAGTGAAAAAAGCTGTTAAAGCATATCAAGCTCGAGAAGCTGCTAGAAAAGCTCGAGAAGAAGCGAGGAACGGCAAGAAACGAAAGAAATCTGAGGGTACCTTAAGTGGTAAGCTTACACCAGCTCAATCGCGAAATCCAAATAAAAATGAGCTTTATTTAGTTGAAGGTGATTCTGCTGGTGGATCTGCTAAGCAAGGGAGAGATCGTCGATTTCAAGCTGTGTTGCCTTTACGTGGAAAGGTTATTAATACAGAAAAAGCTAAGCTTGCAGATATATTTAAAAATGAAGAAATTAATACAATTATACATGCTGTAGGTGGAGGAGTTGGCTCTGAGTTTTCTGTGGAGGATATTAATTATGATAAAGTAATCATCATGACTGATGCCGACACAGATGGAGCCCATATTCAAGTGCTTTTACTTACATTTTTTTATAGATACATGAAACCACTCGTTGATGCAGGTAAAATATTTATCGCTCTGCCACCATTATATAAAGTTAGTAAAGGAACTGGAAAAAAAGAAGTGTTAGAATATGCTTGGTCTGAGGACGAGCTGAAATTAGCTATAGATAAGATAGGTAAAGGGTATACAATTCAGCGCTACAAAGGGCTTGGTGAAATGAACGCTGATCAGCTTTGGGAAACAACTATGAACCCTGAAACGAGAACGCTCATTCGTGTAAGGATTAATGATGCTGCAAGAGCAGAGAGACGAGTTACAACTTTAATGGGTGATAAAGTTGAACCAAGACGTAAATGGATTGAAAGTAACGTAGCTTTTGGTTTAGAGGAAGAAACGAATATTTTAGACAATGATAACTTGTCGGTCGTGGAGGAGGATTAAGAATGTCACAAATAGAAACAATTCGAGAATTACCACTAGCAGATGTTCTCGGCGACCGCTTTGGTAGATATAGTAAGTACATTATTCAGGAACGTGCGTTACCTGATGCTAGGGATGGGCTGAAGCCAGTACAAAGACGTATATTGTATTCTATGTATGTTGAAGGAAATACAGCTGACAAAGCCTTTCGTAAATCAGCAAAAACTGTAGGTAACGTGATTGGTAATTACCATCCACATGGTGATACATCAGTCTATGATGCTATGGTGCGAATGACGCAAGATTGGAAGCTGCGTAATTTGTTGGTTGAAATGCACGGGAATAATGGAAGTATTGATGGTGACCCGCCAGCTGCTATGCGTTACACAGAGGCAAGGCTTTCATCAATTGCTTCAGAGCTGTTAAGAGATATTGATAAAAATACAGTAGAGTTCATACCGAATTTTGACGAAACGAGTAAAGAGCCAGTTGTGTTACCTGCAATGTTTCCGAACCTATTAGTGAACGGTTCCACAGGGATTTCTGCAGGGTATGCGACCGAAATTCCTCCACATCATTTAGGTGAAGTAATAGATGGTGTAATTATGCGAATTGACCGTCCAAACTGTACAATTGATGACTTAATGACAGTTATAAAAGGTCCTGACCTACCAACTGGGGGCATTATCCAAGGAGTAGAAGGGATTAAAAAAGCCTATCAAACTGGTAAAGGTAAAATGATCATTCGGGGTAAAACGTCGATTGAATCCATTAGGGGTGGTAGGCAACAAATTGTCGTAACTGAAATCCCATATGAAGTAAATAAAGCCAACTTAGTAAAGAAAATAGATGATTTACGCCTAGATCGTAAAGTCGAAGGGATTTCAGAGGTTCGTGATGAAACCGACCGAACGGGATTACGAATCGTTATAGAATTAAAGAAGGATGCAGATGCACAAGGTGTGTTAAATTATTTATTAAAGAATACGGACTTGCAAATTCCGTATAGCTTTAATATGGTAGCTATCCATCAAAAACGTCCGAAGCTAATGGGCTTAGCAGAAATGCTAGACGCGTACATTAGACACCAAGCAGAAGTGGTAAAAAACAGGTCGCAATATGAATTAAATAAAGCAAAAGATAGACATCATGTGGTGGAAGGGCTCATGAAGGCATTATCGATATTAGATGAAGTAATCTCAACCATTCGTTCATCAAAAGATAAAAAAGATGCCAAAATAAATCTCATTAGCTCGTTTCAATTTACTGAGCCGCAAGCGGAAGCAATTGTTACATTACAGCTATACCGCCTAACAAATACAGACATTACTCAACTTGAACAAGAAGCAGCAGAATTATTAGAAAAAATAGCTGAACTAACAGCAATTTTAACTAGTGAAAAAAGGTTATTTACTGTCATAAAAAAAGATTTAAGGAAGCTTCGAAAAAAATATGCCGATAACCGTCGTTCGATTATTGAAGCTGAAATAGAGGATTTAAAGATCAATTTAGAAGTGATGGTTGCACCTGAGGATGTAATTGTCACTGTTACGAAGGACGGCTATGTGAAAAGAACGAGTCTTCGTTCATATTCTGCTTCAAATGGACAAGATTTTGCTATGAAAGAATCAGACAGGCTGTTAGGAAAGTATGAAATTAATACAACTGATGTTTTGTTAATTTTCACCAACAAAGGTAATTATTTGTATTGTCCAGTCCATGAATTGCCTGATATACGCTGGAAAGACCTTGGACAACATATTGCAAATATCGTAAACATTGATCGAGATGAACAGATTATAAAAGCAATACCTATTAAAGAGTTCAAGGCCAGTCAATTTTTATTATTTGTCACAAAAAACGGTATGGTGAAGAGAACCATTTTGGACCAATATAAAGCAACACGATATTCTCGAGCATTAGTAGCAATTAATTTAAAAGATAATGATGAAGTCATTGATGTTGAAATGACAGATGGGACTAATGATATTTTTCTAGCAACCTACTTTGGATATGGCTTATGGTTTCATGAAAATGAAGTAAATGTTGTTGGAGCGCGTGCGGCAGGAGTGAAGGGAATCAATTTAAAAGATGGCGATTATGTCGTAAGTGGAATCATAGCTCAACAGGAACAGCAGCCTGATCTAGTAGCGATAACACATCGCGGTGCAATTAAAAGAATGAAATTGACAGGGTTTGAAAAAACATCTCGTGCAAAACGTGGTGTAGTTATGTTACGTGAACTAAAAAATAACCCTCATCGTTTAGTTGGTGTTGTTTTTGTTACTCAAAATGACGGAGTATTTTTCCAAACTGAAAATGATGTGATTCATTCTGTTGATCCTATCACCCTTAGACCAACCGATCGATATAGCAATGGTTCATTTATTATAGATGTACAAGATGCAGGTCAAGTGAGTGAGATATGGAAGGAAAATAACAAGGAATAATTAATTTTAAACAAAAACCAGTTTTTTACACTGGTTTTTTTATTTTGCTTCGGTAAATATTAATTTTTTTTATTTAACTAGGCGAATACACATACAGGACAAATAGGCATTTGAATTATATGAGTAGTGATATCATTATAAAAACATACAGGAGAGGTTTATATGACAAATATATTCGTAGATCCGTGCATTGACAATAAAGGTTCAGGGTGTGATAAAAACATTGCGACAGATCATTTTTGCTGTCAATTCGCTGTACCAAACCATACAGACACAAGCTTATACATTACAAAAGGCTGTGTTGAGGTAACGAGCTGTTTTAAAATTGAAAATACGTCTGATGAAAATGCACTATGCGTCACTATTCGCAAAAAGGGTTCAACGAACCATGCACATACATTTGAAGTCCCTCCATGTTCTTGTGTTACACATGTAGTTGAAGGGTTAAAAGGAATTAGCGCTTACGCAATGAACGATTCAGGAGGTGCAACTGGCAAAATTGATATAAAACTTTTTTACGATATTCATAGCTGCTAATAATAACAAAGAGGAGGATGAAGTATGGGTGAAGTACATGTCAACCCAAGCTGTGATAAAGGCTCGGGATGTGATAAAACGATAACAACAGATCGTTTTTGTTGTCAATTTACCGTAGACAAAGAAGAAAAAAGTGAACCAACTATTTTATATAAAACACTAGGGTGTGCAAGTGTTACGGCTTGTTTTAAAATTGAAAACCAATCTGATCAAGAGAGTATTATTATTATGATAGATGGTGACGAATCACATACGATCACTGTTTTACCTTGCTCTTGTATTACAGGAGTAGTTAATGGTTTGAAGGAAGTATCTGCAATACTTGACAAATATTCAACAAGTATAGGTTGCGGGAAAATAGACATAAAACTATTTTACGATATACACGACTAAAGACTGTAATGTGTTTTTCGTACTAATAAATAAACACGTATACAACTGCGTTTCGTGGCATTTTTCCTTTAAACAAACGATGACTGTTGAGTAAAACGATGTTTATATCTTCAATTTTTGGAACTATAGCAACAAAGTTTATGAAAAGAGACTAAATAAGAAAAAAATGGGAACAGCATCCAACGTTTATTCAAGCTGAGATGATTTTTTTACAGCTTAATATACGAATTTGGCTGTTGTTTTTTATTTTTAAGATACATATTTTTAACTATTTTTATGAAATCTAGGTCTTTGTTGTAGACAAAAAGTCTTCCTCTTGAATTATATGAATAAAGAAAGGTTTAACAATATCGAGTAGAGGAGAGATTGACAATGGCAAGAATATTTGTCGATGAGTGCTGTGATCGCAAAGGTTCGGGATGCGATAAAACGTTAGCAACAGATGAATTTTGTTGTAAGATTAACGTTAGTCCGATGGAACACGATTTGTTCTTTACGAGGGGATGTCCGACTGTGACAGCATGCTACAAAATTGAAAACACTTCAGATGAGCACATAATTAGAATTAGAGTATATTCCGCTTCAGGTTCACTACGTCAAGAATTTGATGTTGCACCGTGCTCTTGTGTAACAAAAGTAGATCAAGGGGATAGTCGCATAACTGCTGAAATTCCTGGTGGCGGAGGTCCAGCTAGAAGAGCAACAGGGAAGTTTGATATAAAATTATTCTACGATATTCATTAAAGTAGAAGCTACATCGATATATATGCTTATGCAAAATCGATAAAAATAAAAGGAGCGATTCAAATGGTTCAAATTTTTCAAGATCCTTGTTGTGATCGTAAAGGGTCTGGATGCGACAAAATAAAAGCTACTGACAAATTTTGTTGTAAATTTAATGTAGCTAGTATTGATGAAGATAACCCAACAATACTCTTTGAAACAGCTGGATGTGCATTCGTAACAGCTTGTTTTAAAATTGAAAATGTGTCAGATACTGATGAGATAACAATATTCGTTAATGGTAATGAAACTACCACTGTTCTACCATGCTCATGCACGACTGGTGTCATACAGGGATGTGGATTAGTGATAGCTGCTATAACCGATAATTCTTCAGGGGCAGATCCAGTAGCAACACCTGGTAAGATAGACATAAAACTATTTTATGATATTCATGATAGTTAAGCTTATGAGAAAATTTAAATGAAACAATCTCTTGTTTAAATAGGCTTTTTTCGTAAGCTTTGTTATTATTTTTCATAAAAATAGCCGTTTGATAAGTTTTATGAGATCACAATAATTGAAAAAATAGAAAAGATGCCATGAACGCTAGAGGTATAACTGTTTATATCTTAGAACGAATCATTGCAAAAGCAGCCATAAAAATAAGAAATTATTATATTTAGCATCATTTTGTATTAGCGTTGCATAGAATAGTACAACACTTGTAAAAGGAGTAGAGGATATGAACAAATATTGTACTCATTGTTGTGCTATTTTAAGTTATAAAAGTAACAATTGTTCATTGTGTGGGAGTCATCACATTAAAGAAATTGTTATTAATATACAAAAGCAGCCAACTGAAAATGGAGATAAATAGTCATACAAATTGTGTATAACTTACAAATTCCACGAGCAAATAATAGTAAGCTTTCTGGTCATTTAGATGAATGTCACAACCATTCTTATTTATAAGCAAGTTGCCAGTCGTTTTTAATTCTACAACTTGTACAATAAATAACCTGCTCTATATGGAGTGAGGTTATTTTTAATTAGTTAAAAGCTCTTCGAATACATAATTCCATTATCGACGACAGTTTTGTTATGAATATTTATGTTGTTTTTGCTAATCATAGTGGTAATAACAAAAAAGGGAGATATTTCTATGGATAATGCAAATCAAGTAACTAAATTTGAATCAATACCAAATGATGAACCATCTTTAATTGAAAGTATGGAATCATTACTAAGAAAAAAAATGGAGAAGGAATATACTGAAGGAAATACGAAAAGAGATGCGCACCCAAAACACCTCGCATTATTACAGGCTCAGTTTATAATTGAGCCAAATCTTCCTGATGAACTAAAAGTAGGTATTTTTGAAAAACCAAACAAATATGATGCGTGGATTCGTATCTCAAATGCAAATGGTAAAATACAGTCGGATACTAAAAAAGACTTCAGAGGGTTTGCGGTAAAACTAATAGGAGTTAAGGGAGAAAAATATGAGAAGGACGAAAATGAAACCCAAGATTTTGTATTAATGAGCCATCCAACTATGCCATTAGGCACAGTAAAATTATTTCATGACGCTGTTTATTATAGTTTAAAGTGGAATCCACTCGTTTTATTGTTGAAGATGACGTTGTCTGGGAAAGGAGATATTATTAAGGAATTAAATAATGGTAAAAAAAATCATTCATCTCCTTTAGATATCCGCTATTGGAGTACAACTCCTTATATGTTCGGTGATAATAAAGTAGTGAAGTATTCAATCATCCCAACATCTACATATAAAAGTACGTTACCAGAACCTTTAACTGACCGTTATTTAACTGATAATATAGAAAAACATTTAGCTAAAGAGGAGGCTAGTTTTGATTTTTTCATTCAATTTCAAAAAGACCAACAACTTATGCCTGTTGAAGATGCTGGAGTAGAGTGGAAAGAAGAGGATTCTCCATTTATAAAAGTTGCAACTATAAAAATCCCACCACAAATTTTTAGAACGAAGCAAATAGATGAGTTAGCAGAGGATTTTACATTTTCACCTGGACATGCTCTTATTGAACATCAACCCATCGGGGGTATTAACCGTGCTAGAGTAGAAATATATCGTAATTTATCAACATATAGGCATGAAAGAGATAGCAGAAAAATGGTTGAACCGCATAATTAGCTAGCTAGTTTTATTAAATGAAGGTTCTCTTTAGAACAAGGGTCAAATTACGATGTACAGCCGAAGTAATAACTCTTATTTTAGTAGGAGTTTTTCTTCGGCTTCTTTTATTGCTAGATTTTTAAAGGATAACAAAACTTAATTTTTTCGTTTTTTAGCTGAAAATTCTTCTTCGTGAGCTTCTTGCTCAGCTCTTGTTGCTTCTGGTGGTAGATGGTTGTTTTTTTTAGGTGCATTAATACGATTTCTATTCTTTTTACCCATCCATCATCTCTCCTTTATGATTATTACTAAAGCTTATTTTTATCACTTTTCGAAGAATTTGGTTTCGTTTTATTAGACCGCGATGTTGGATTCGTTTCATTGGCATAGTCTACGGCCTGCTTTATTTTTTTATTAGTCATATCATGCTTACCCCCTATAATGTATTTTCTTCATTACAGCTTCTAGAACTTTCCCTAACCAACTTCACCGTTTATACTATTCCTTTTTTCAAGAATTCTATTCGTTTTCTTTAATATGTTCAGCTTGATCGATGTTTTGCGTATTAGAAACTCTCCTTTTCTAAAGCTCGAATTCGATGTGCCTTTTCTAATAATAACAACGTGTTCTTATATACGGTTACTAATTGTTTTAGGTTTAGAAAATAATACCAAATGAAGTGCTGTTTGTTCCTTTTCGTACTAAAATATAAGCACGTATCAGCCTAGTGTTTGCTACTTTATAAAAAACTATATCCCATTCATAAACCTCCGTATTACAGTCCAATCTTAATAAAAATAACAACAAAGTTTACGAAAAGAGCTTTTATAAACTGTCTTTGTACTATTTGTTCCTTTTCGTAATAAGAGACCTAAACAAAACATAACTTCACTTCGTAGCATCTTTTCATCTCGATAGACTAAAAAAAGCAGTTAACATATTAGCTACTCAAATATAAATGAAACAACAACAAAGTTTACGAAAAGAGCTTTTATAAACTGTCTTTGTACTATTTGTTCCTTTTCGTAATAAGAGACCTAAACAAAACACAACTTCACTTCGTAGCATCTTTTCATCTCGATAGACTAAAAAAAGCTGTTAACATATTAGCTACTCAAATATAAATGAAACAACAACAAAGTTTACGAAAAGAGCTTTTCTTTTAGAAAAATATAATATCGAATTAGAAACATGAATAGTATTACTATTAATAAGGTTCAAAATGGACAAGAAATATAGTTGTTTTATCACTGTTGCACAAATTTACTTTAGTAAGGGGGAATGAGGTTGAATAGTATTTGGTTAGCGATATTCGGCATGGTAGTCTTTGCACTCGGTTATCGATATTATTCGAAATTTATAGCGGAGAAAATTTATCGTCTTGACTCTAGCTATGTAACTCCAGCACATAAGTATGAAGACGGTGTTGATTTTGTGCCAACAAAAAAATCAATATTATGGGGCCATCATTTTACTTCGGTAGCGGGTGCTGCACCAATTGTTGGGCCAGCTATAGCTGTTTATTGGGGATGGTTACCTGCATTGCTATGGGTTGTATTGGGAACTGTCTTTGCTGCAGGGGTACATGATTTTGGTACACTCGTTTTATCTGTTCGTCACAAAGGACAATCTGTCGGTACTTTAACGAATAAACTAATCGGGAAGCAAGCTAAGATATTATTTCTATTTATTATCTTAATTTTAGTGCTTATGGTAAATGCAGTTTTTGCTTGGGTTATTTCAAATTTATTTATTACATTTCCAGCCAGTGTTATCCCTGTATTTATTGAAATTCCTCTCGCCATTTGGATAGGGTATGCAGTTTATAGAAAGAAAAAAGGGATGCTTGTACCTTCAATTATTGCGCTTTTGATAATGTACGCAACTGCGGTTTTAACTAGTAAGTATCAAATTCTTCAAATAGATTTAGTGAGATATTTTGGTGGTGCAAATAATAATGTTTTATTTGGACTAGATGGTGTTTCAATGGCATTTTTTGTTTGGATCATCATTTTAATGGTATATTTATATATCGCTTCTATCTTACCAGTTTGGAAGCTATTACAGCCACGAGACTATATTAACTCACATCAACTTATCGTAGGGTTATTTATTTTATATGGTGGACTATTATTATTAAGGCCCGAAATAACGGCGCCTATGACAAATACAGCTGCTACAGATAAATCTTGGTTTCCTCTGTTATTCATCACAATTGCATGTGGTGCTATCTCAGGGTTTCACGGATTGGTTTCGTCAGGTACAACCTCTAAACAGCTAGATAAAGAAACAGATGCTCGTTTTGTTGGTTATTTGGGGGCAATAGGTGAAGGATCGCTAGCGTTGATTGCCATCATTGCAGTCGTGACATTTTTTGCTACACCTGGAGAATTTTTAACTGCTTATAGTAGTTTTGATAATGCTAGTAGCGGAGGTTTAAGTGCGTTTATTGGCGGGGCAGCTCAGCTAGCAACTGGGTTATTTATTCCAGAGGAAATTGCTAAAACGATAGTAACGGTTATCGTCGTAAGCTTTGCGGCAACTTCATTAGATACTTCAGTCCGATTAATGAGATATATTATTTCAGAATTAGGATATGAGTACAAGATAAATCCATTAACAAAGACGCATGTTGCAACATCGGTTGCTGTAATTACAAGTGCAGCTCTAATATTGTTACCTAAAGGTCCGAATGGTTTTGGGTCAGGTGGGTACTTGCTTTGGCCATTGTTTGGTACGTCGAATCAATTATTGGCAGGTATAAGCTTGTTACTTATTTCAATTTGGCTCAAAAAACAAGGGAGAAATTATATTGTTACACTAGCTCCGATGTTGTTCATTATTATTATGACGCTTTGGGCGATGATACAACAAGTCGTTTTTCAGTGGTCTGGATATGGTGAAACAGATGCAAATTTACTTCTATTCATACTAGGTGGAGTTATATTAGTATTCGCTTTTTGGATATTGTTGATTGCCTTCTCTTCATTAACGAAAAAAGACAACACTAATAATATTAATACTCCGATGTAACTACCAAAGTCTGCTGTTTTCATCTTAATTGTTGGGTGATGATAAAGTTATATACACGCTTATAACGTAATAGTTGTAACGCCTTTTCATTCTTTGAAAAGCTGATTTGGTAGTATTTATAACGATAAAATAATTTAAAACAGCCTGGTAATCTAAAACTCGCATAGGTGGCTATCCTTTTAAGGCAAGTCACCTTTTTTATATATAAGAAGATTGATTCTAAAAAGGTACGGGTTCATTTTGTATAAGGATGGTGAAATAATGGACAAGGCATGGAATATGTTGAAAATACTCATTAAGAATTATGATGAAATGCTTAAATTACCTCACCGCATAGAAATAGCAAGGGAGCTCAGGGACGAAGATGATTTATTTATATTACTTTGTAGTTCAGAGTTACTGGGTGTACCAAATCCAATTATTTATTACACGCTAGAATTATACCCTTATTTGATAGAAAATTTCCACGAATGGCACTTGCGCATGGGCATGGAGCACTCACCACTAGATGGCATTCGCTGTTGTTAAGAATATATAATAAACGGAGGTTACTAATGGATATCAAAAAGATTCTTTTTGTAGGAGGCAAAGGTGGGGTAGGGAAATCGACAACAGCTGCTGCCATTGCGTTGAAACTTGCTAAAAATAACAAAAGAACATTAATTATTTCCACAGATCCAGCACATAATATTGGTGATATTTTTCATCAACAAGTAGGACATACACAAAGAGAAGTGTATTCAAACTTATTTGCGCTTGAAATTGATCCACAGCAAGAAGCTGATCGATACATTCAGACAGTTAAGGACAATATAAGGGAAACTGTTAAACCCCACATGCTTGAGGAGGTGAATCGTCAAATCGATTTAGCTAAATGCTCCCCTGGAGCGGATGAAGCAGCATTATTTGACAGATTGGTTTCAATTATCATTGAAAAAAAAGATAAGTTCGATCATTTAATTATTGATACAGCTCCTACAGGACACACACTTAGGTTATTATCGTTACCAGAATTAATGACTGTGTGGATGAACGGAATGGTAAGTCGTCGTAAGAAAATAAACAGAAATTACTCTCAATTACTTAATGACGGTGAGGAAATTGAAGATCCAATATATAAAATTTTAAAAATGAGAAAAAATAGATTTAAAGAAGTTAGAGATATCTTATTAAACAATAATGTTACAGGATATTTGTTCGTGTTAAATGCAGAACGACTTCCAATTATCGAAACTAAAAAAGCTGTAACGTTACTTCAAGATAATCACTTTCAAGTTGAGACAATTATTGTTAATAAAGTGTTACCTGACGATATGTCTGACACTTTTTTTCAACAACGAAAACAACAAGAAAGAGTTTATTTAGATCAAATTAAGGATCAATTTAAATCACAGAAAGTAATGTTAATACCTTTATTTAATGAGGATATACACTCGTTCAGAATGCTTAGTAATTTTGCTGAACAAATTTGAAACATGAATGTCATAACTCCGATTAGACATCCGACGTCAGACATCCAAACAAATTTTCGCAAAATGTTCTTTTTTTTCTACATGTAACTATGTTATATTGTACTTGAACTAGTAAACAACAATAGGAGGAATTACGATGAGCGTACATATTGGAGCAAAAGAAAATGAAATCGCTGACAAAATATTACTACCAGGAGATCCATTACGTGCTAAGTATATAGCAGAAACATTTTTAGAAGACACTATTTGTTATAACGAAGTACGAGGTATGCTTGGTTTTACAGGGACATATAAGGGAGAAAAAATATCAGTTCAAGGTACAGGTATGGGGGTACCTTCGATTGCTATATATATAAACGAGTTAATGCAAAGCTACAATGTTCAAACATTAATACGTGTAGGAACATGTGGAGCCATCCAAAAAGATGTTAAAGTTCGCGATGTTATTTTAGCGATGACTTCATCTACAGACTCAAGTATGAATAAAATTAGATTTGGTGGGATTGATTATGCACCTACTGCAGACTTTGAACTATTGAAGAATGCATACGATATAGGTGTTGAAAAAGGTTTGAATTTAAAAGCAGGTAATGTCTTTACAGCTGATCAATTCTATAACGATAATGCAGAATTTGAAAAATGGGCTCAGTATGGAATTTTAGCAATTGAAATGGAAACAACTGCTCTATATACGTTAGCTGCTAAATTCGGTCGCAAAGCACTATCAGTCTTAACGGTAAGTGACCATATACTAACAGGAGAAGAAACAACTTCTGAAGAACGCCAAACTACTTTTAACGATATGATTGAAGTTGCACTTGATGCAGCAATTAAGTAAGTATTTTGAAGTTAAATATACCTAGTAAACGATAAACTTCCATATTAGGAATATATGGAAAACAATTTACTCCAACCGATACATGGGAGTTAGGGCTAGAGCCCTGCAAACAATATTAGGCTTTTACAAGTCCTTGCAAAGCAAGGGCTTGTTTATTATTGTCTAGTTAATAATAATGTGCAAAAAATCATTTTGAGCTAATATAGAGTAAAGTACATTCTTATGCAAGGTACTAAAAGCGATTTATTTTGCTAAAAAGTTGTTAAATAGATAGGAAAAAACTTTCCTATAATTGATTATATTTTGGTAAAATATAAAATCAGAGGTCTTATTATATAAGTTATTATGAAAAAGGGGACAACCAACATGAAATTTTTTACACTATCAAGATTATTTATTACTTCGACATTCATTGGAATACTGTTAATTTCAGGTTGTTCAAATGGAAGTGTAAATTTGCAAGATGAAGAAGTAATAGCTACAGAAGGAACGGAGACCGTAGAAGAAAACGTCTCTGACCAAGAAAACGAAAGTCTGCAAGGAAATCTAACAGATGAAGAAGAAATTGAAACGGCAACAGATGATGAAGCCCAACAAGGCGAAGACCAAGACAAACAATCGTCCAATAATAGCGAGGACCTGGTTTCCTTAGAACAATTTAACAATGTCATAGAAGAGCAAAATGGGCTTAAAGTGATTATGAATCCAGAAAATATATTATCCATCGTCAATAAGGGACAAAGCTTACCTAGCGATTATATTCCTGATGACTTGGTGGTACCGAATGTAACATTCTCATTTGGAGACCAAGTACTAGAAAAAAGCTACTTACGATCGGAAGCTGCTCTTGCCTTAGAAGAAATGTTTAAGCAAGCATCTCAAGAAAATATTACTTTATATGCTGTTTCTGGCTATCGTTCATTTGAAAGACAAAATGAACTATTTACCGCTGAGGTGGCTAAGTATGGAAAAGAAAAAGCATCACAGGCTGTTGCTGTCCCAGGTCATAGCGAACATCAAACAGGGCTAACAATGGATATAAGTAGTCAAAGTGTAAACTTTTTATTAACAACTGATTTTGCTGATACAATCGAAGGTCAATGGGTTGAAAATAACGCTCATTTATTTGGCTTTATTGTTAGATATCCAAAAGACAAAGTAGATATCACGGGCTATCAATACGAGCCTTGGCATATCCGTTATGTGGGGAAGGATGTTGCTAAAGTGTTATATGATAATAATATTATTCTCGATAGTATCTTGAATGAATAAGAAATACAGCTAATGCTAGGATAACAGAACTCTATTAGTAGGGTAACGAAACTACCTGGGATTGTGGATTCAAATAATAACTTTACGATACTCCTATTTAGTTAGTTTTTATAGATAGGAGTATCGATATAATACAAAGTTATTTTGTAACCTTTTTTACTATTTTATATAGTTACATGATACAAAGTGATTTAATGATTTTCAAAACTGTCTAGCAGAAATAATAATATAGAGCTCTAATAGGTCGATTTTTTTTCTATTATATTTTTTGAGTATACTATAACTATTTAAATAGCTGCCAAGTACTAATGAATAATTTTTTCGCGTAATGCAACAGCAACAGCTTCTGTACGATGATTTACGTTAAGTTTTTTTATTGCAGAGCTAATATAATCTCTCGTTGTAAATTCGCTTATTTTTAATAAAATTGCTATTTCCTTAGTACTATACCCATTTGATAGAAATTGCAGTGTTTGAACCTCTCTTCTGCTTAATATGTCAGTTAGCGATTCGGATTTGTTAACAGAGTGCACTGCTAATTGGTAATATTCCATAACATTCGTTATGAGACTATTGTCTATTGGCTTTGTACCAACATATCTGTCAATAAGAACACAGCCAAAAACATTTCGTAAGTAGCTTAATGGAATAACTAATAAGGATGAAAGCTCAAATTGATCAATATACCTGTTAGGTATGAATTTTCGAAGTTGATCAAGAAATAAGTAATGCGCTTTATTTCTTGTAATTGCCGCTTGAATAGGAGGTATTGTTCTTACATCTTCTCGAATATAGGTTATAGGATAAACACCATCAGCATCTACTCGCATTACACCTTCACCGATAAAACTCAGTTGAGAATATGAAAAAATAGATGCTCTTTCAAAAGGAAAATAAATCAAACTACCTCTGAGCATTAATTCAATTCTCTTATTAATGTTTTTCGTGTCTACTAAACGATGAATAAAATCAATTACCTCTCCTTCAAACATTTACATTATTCACCCCTATATTTTCAGGAATCGAAACAGTTAATTAAATCCCTTATGATAAATGTAAGCGTTTACTAGATTGATTTAACAGAAAATTTAGATATCTATTAAACTTAATTGTACAATTTTTTAAGCAATTCATCAATTTATATTGCAAAGGAGGAGCAAAATGGTAAGAAAACATGTGATTACTACTAGTGAAAGGGGAATTATTGAAGATTTATTGCCATACCGATTATATCAAAAGGCTAAACGGTTTGGAATTTGGAATCCCCAAGATATTGACTTTTCAAAAGATCGAGAAGATTGGAAATCACTTACTGAAGTTCAACAAGAAGATATTCTACGTGTTATTGCTCAATTTCAAGGAGGGGAAGAGGCAGTTACTTTAGATTTACTACCTCTGATCATGGCAATCGCAAAAGAAGGACGTATTGAGGAAGAAATGTTTTTAACTACCTTTCTATTTGAGGAAGCTAAACACACAGAGTTTTTCCGAAATGTACTTAATATGATTGGAGAAAAAGGTGATTTATCTCATTTCCATACACCTACTTATAAGAAGATCTTTTTTGAGATTCTTCCAAATGCAATGGAAAGAATTGTTTACGATCAATCTCCTGAAGCAATTGCAGAGGCTGCCACTGTATATAACATGTTTGTAGAAGGAGTCTTGGCTGAGACAGGGTACTATTCCTTTTACATATCTCTTGACAAAGCAGGGGTTATGCCAGGATTAATGAAAGGAATTGGACTGTTGAAAAGGGATGAGTCCAGACATATAGGGTACGGAACATATTTACTGCAACGCTTAATTTCTGAGCATCCACATATTTTTGATTTAGTAAGTAACAAAATGGAAGAGTTAGCACCACTGGCATTACAGTTGAATCAAGAAGGAATAGCAGGAAGAGAAATGAGCTCTTTTGGAAATCCGACTGAAGAAACAATGGAATATACGATGAAACAACTTAGTATTAGAATGGAGATTCTCTCAAGAGCAAGAGGGAAAAAAATCGAAGAAATATATAAAACGAATGAAGCGGATGTCGGTGTGATATAACAATATATCTTTTGTTCATCAATTCAGGCTGTTTTGGAATAGTTATTGACCCACTAAAGACGTATGTGATGTGCGATTGTGACACTTTAAATGTCATTTGCAAATTCCTAACTACACTCCTTAGTTTTTCAAATAAGTTATCCAAAATAGAGGTTTGCTAAAAAATGGCTGTTTTCGCTTTACCTATTGTTTTTCGTTATAAGAAATAAATACGTATAATCCATGAGGTCGTGACTTCTATTTCTCTCATTTTACAAAGAGGTCCATAAATTTAATTGTTGCTGTCCTTATATTAGTCTCATTAGCAATAAAGTTTGCGAAAAGAGCCTAAAAATTAAAAGGAGGGACAAATATGTCTATAAAAGTTGATGTAAGTACTTTCCCATTGTTTATTAATGGGGAGTGGGTACCAGCTAATAGCGGAGAAACTTTTGATGTACACAATCCTGCAACAGGAGATGTGGTTGCAAAAGTTGCAAAAGGTAATAAGAATGATGTGGAAAAAGCAGTTAATGCAGCCAGCGCAGCATTTGAGCAAGCTGAGTGGCGCGACATGAACCCGAAAGATCGTTCGAAGTTGTTGTATGCGATTGCACATAAAATCGTAGCAAACTCGAAAGAGCTTATTTACTTAGAAACGATTAGCTCTGGTGGAACTGTTAGAAGATTATCCTCTAGTGACATTATGCAAATGGCTGATTTATTCCAAACTTTAGGTAAGTTTGTTCTAGAATATCCATTCTCCGAAACGTTGCCTGTACCTCCTTTCCCTGGTCCTGCACATAACTTTGTATGGAGAGAACCGATTGGTGTTTGTGCAGCGATCACTCCTTGGAATATGCCTATGTTAATTGCTACTTGGAAAATTGCACCTGCATTAGCAATGGGAAATACCATTGTCATAAAGCCAGCTAGTTATACACCACTATCAACTCTTAAATTGGCTGAAATAATTTCCGAGGTTGTACCGAAAGGAGTTATAAACGTCGTTACCGGCTCAGGGAATGAAGTAGGTGAGCCGCTTGCTACACATCCAAAAGTTGATAAAATTGCATTTACAGGCTCAACGGAAGTTGGTCGTCACATAATGAGCCTTGCTTCACGTACAGTTAAGAATACTACGCTAGAGCTTGGTGGAAAATCTCCAAATATACTTCTTGAAGATGCTGACTTAAATATTGCGTTACCGGGGAGCTTATTTGGGGTTTTCCTACATTCAGGACAGCTATGTGAGTCTGGAACTAGATTATTTGTTCCTGATAGTCTTTATGAAGTGGTAATTGAAAAACTGGCAGAATTGGCAGGTACATTAAAGCTAGGAAATCCGCTTGACCCTGAAACTGATATGGGACCTGTTATATCTTCACAACAAAAGGAAACGATTCTTTCTTATATAGAATCAGGAAAACAAGAAGGAGCTAGGTTAGTCTGCGGAGGAAAAGAGGCGGTAGTTGAAGGCTGTGAAAATGGCCATTTTATAGAGCCAACTATTTTTGCTGATGTCACGAATGATATGAAAATTGCTAGAGAAGAAATATTTGGTCCTGTATTATCAATTATTCGTTATGGTGACCTCGATGATGCTATTAAAATGGCGAATGATACGATTTACGGTCTAGCTGCTGGAGTTTGGACGAGAGACGTAAATAAAGCATACGAAGTGGTGCGTAAACTTCGAGCAGGAGTGGTTTGGATTAATGATTGGCATTTATTAAGAAATGATGCTCCATTTGGTGGGTATAAGCAGAGTGGTATTGGCAGGGAGATGGGGAAGCACTCATTAGATGCCTATACACAGTTAAAGCATGTCCATACTTCTATGGTTCCTGACCTCCATAAACGACGTTGGAATCAATTGTTATTTTCCAACCTCCGCGAGACTTAATGAAAATTCAAGTTTTTTTGACTAGCACTTATCAATTTGGTCATAGAGGCTCCCAACTTATTTACCTTTTACTGTAACATATTCACTCTCGAAAAAGAGGGGTTTTCATAATTAATGAAATGAGGTGTGTATATGACATTATCATATAACCAATATATGCAGAGAACTGCTATTCATAGTGGATCAGGTACACGAGCTATGATTCCAGATTTATTTCAAAACATGCAAGCAAAAAGAGTTGTTTTATTCAGTGATAAAGGGCTGAAGCAAGCTGGGATTGTCGACAAAATAACAGAATTGTTTTCATTAACTTCATACGGAACGGGACCTGAATTAGTTGGTGTTTATTTAGATATTGTTCAAGATGCTGGTAGTGAATGTGTCAATGCGGCAACACGTTTTGCAAGAGAAGTAAATGCTGATGCACTTCTTGCCGTAGGTGGGGGCAGTGTTTTAGATACGGTTAAAGGTGTGAAATATGCATTATTTAAGGGGTTAACCGATATAAAAACTGCAATTCCAGGAGGGCTTTTAATTGAAAGTTGGCCAGAAGCCACTCATATGACAATACCACATATTTCTGTACCTACAACAGCAGGAACTGGTTCAGAGGTTTCACCTATTGCTGTCATATATAATGAAGAACTTAGATTGAAAACGACGATGATTAACCCATTTATCAATGCTGATATGGCGGTTCTTGATCCAGACTTGACGACAGGACTTCCAGCTTTCATTACAGCATTTACAGGATTTGATGCACTGACTCATGCCATAGAAGCATTGGCATCGCCGAATGCCACTTCTTTTACTGATGCAAATGCCTTGCACACAATTCGTTTAATAGAAAAACATTTGCCAACCGTTGTTGAAAATGGTCAAGATTTAGAAGCTCGATTAGAAATGCTTCAAGCAAGTACGATGGGGATTACCGCATTCAGCTATTCTTTAAACGCGATACCTGTCCATAATTTAGCTCATGCCTACGGTGCTTTGTTTAGAATTCCACATGGACTTGCTAATGCTGTATTTCTTCCAATTGTTATTGAATCATTACCTGACTTGTACTTACCGAAAATTATTGAATTTGCTCAGGCCTTACAAATAGAAACATCTGGAAAGGATCGACAAGTTCTCCTTAAAGAGGTAGTACAGAAAATTAGAGATTTACAGATGAAAGTTGGATTACCTGCGGATTTTGCAGATTACGGCATTGAAGAAGATTATTTAGAGGCAGCAGGTATGGCTGTTGCAATGGATCCAGCAGCACTTACTTTTTCCATACCTCCTGAGATTATAGAGCAAATCGGTTTGAAAGTAATAGGTGCAAGAACAAATGTCTCTAGTACGTAAGGTATATGACTAACAATTATTGAGATGTAAAATAAGCGCAGTTAATAAAAGATGAGGGGAACCTATATAACTAGGTTGCCCTCAATTGCTTTTAGCGGATAATAAAACCGTAATTGATGAAAGCCTCATAATTGTATTTTTTTGATAATATATTAAAAGCACTAATAATTGTTTGATCATACATTACTATTAGCTTTCCAACAATCAAGTGAAAGATAATTTATTTTAACACCCGGATTTATAATTATGAATAATTTGTATTTGTAACGATTCAATAAGTTCCATATAAAAACTCATTATATAATATTAAGTTCATAGTTAATATTTGATTTTACAATTAGGTTTTTCTATATATGTAGATTCATTTCACTAATTCATCACTTAATAATCTTTATGACTGTTTTCGAATCGATTGTTGTTTGTATTACGATAAATAAAACACGTATACAACTAGATTACATTTCATCTTTTCTTCCAGAAAACAATACCTTTATGATCTATAGTAACAAAGTTTACGAACAATCCTTTGTAAAAAAATGTGAATAAATTACTTGCTTTTATTTAGTTTAGTAACTATACTAAATAACATGAATAGTAAAAAGAAAAACACAACAGACCAAGCTAAGCATAGTAGTCACAATATAGGAAGATTAATTTTTCAATTACAACGGCTCGAACGACATCCTCGAACTTTTGGTGGAGATATAAATTTGACACCGAGTGAAATTCATGCCGTTGATGCGATTGGAATTGAAGGTGAGATTCTAATGAGTGAACTTGCTAGGCGACTGGAGGTAACGAAAGGAGCCGTAACACAAGTTATTAGTCGTTTAGAAAGCAAGAAACTGGTTTTTCGTTCTCCACACTATAAAGATTCTCGAGCCGTACTCATTTCATTAACGGAGAGGGGGAAAGTGGCTTTTCAAGAGCATGAGAAGCTTCACGAGCAATTTTACGAAAGAATTAGAGAAGAATTAGACCAGAAAGAAATTGCAATTTTTGAAAGATGTATAAGAATATTTACTGATTTATTAAAAGAAGATAAAGGATAAAATAATGAAAAAGCGATGCAATCAGCATACTGCTCTCTGTTGATTGTAGTTTTTTACTAATTATAGTATAGTATCTAAACTATATTTTTAACAATAATGTTTAGTATCTAAACTAAAATAACATTCAATATTATTGCATAAGAAGAATGGGGGAGGAATTTGATGGGTGAACTTTATGCTTTTTTATCAGGCTTAATGTTTGCTTTAAAATAACGTGATCATTAAAAAAGGGATAATAAGAAATAACAATACTGATAATGGTTTCTTTATAACTATTTTCATAAATGTGATTTTTTTGAAACGTACCGATTCTATTACAATTCGTAGTTTGATAACAATCTTTATGATTTCTATAGGTGCCATATTAATGGTAGTTGCTGTATGAACAACAAACAATTAAAGGAAGTGAAAATGAGATGAAGGATAAAATTCTTGTTATTGGTGGGTATGGACAGGTTGGAAAAATAGTTTGTGAGATTCTTGGGAGGAACTTACCTGGAAAAGTTATTGCAGCTGGAAGAAATTTAAGGAAAGCAGAAGAGTTTTGTCAAACAACAAATGGTAAGGTAATACCATTTGAATTAGATATTTCAAAGCCTGTTCCCTTGGAGCTATTAAGGAAAGTGAGACTTGTAGTAATGTGCTTAGATCAGAGGAACTTAGACTTTGTTCGTACTTGCTTTGATCATAATATTCATTATGTTGATATTTCTGCAAACTACATGTTTTTATCCAGTGTTAAAAGATTACATGCTGAAGCAGAAAAAAGAAATATATGCGCAGTTTTGAGTGTGGGGTTAGCACCTGGACTGACCAATTTATTAGCCTCTTTTGCCAAAAACTCCCTTGATTATACTGAAGCGATTGATATTTATATTATGCTAGGACTAGGAGATTATCATGGCAAAGCAGCCATTGAGTGGACAGTAAATAAATTAAGTAACACGTATAAAATTAATACGGGTAGTGATAAAACTCAAATAGAAACTTTTAGTGGGGGAAAGGAAACTTCATTTGGTAAAAATCTTGGAAAGCGAAAGGGGTTTTATTTCAATTTTTCAGACCAACATACGCTACCGGACACATTAAAAGTTCCTAATGTTGTTACTCGTGTGTGCTTTGATTCACGTATCATTACTAGCATGTTTGCATTGTTAAAAAGGGCTAGGCTATTTAAACTATTAAAATATCAATCTATTCGAAAGTTGATGGTGTGGTTGTTAACTAACATTAGGATCGGAAAAGATACGTATGCAGTGAAAGTGGACACTTTTGGGGAATATAACGGTAAAAAGGTAGTTGCTGAATGTGGGATTGAAGGAAAGAAAGAATCTTTGATTACTGCTAAAGTAGCAGCCCAAGTTGCAGAAAACCTATACAGTGTTCAACATCAGAAGGGGGTCTATCATATAGAAGAGTTATATCATATACATTCGATCTATACCGATTTGCCAGCTCCAGAAGTTATTATAACGAATGTCTGAGTATAATTGTTTTAACATTTTAAAGTAAATTAATTATATAGCAAGTAAAATAATATGCGAAAAATGAGGCTATTATACGAAATCTATTTGCAAATTGATCAGGTATATTGCTTCATTAATATAAGTTTATTTCTAATGGCTGTTTTCGCATTAAGTGTTGCTTATCGTACTAAGAATCAAACACGTGCACAACTAGAATTCGTAGCATCTTTTCTTCTGTGCAACAATGACTTACCAAGCAAAACCATCTTTTTGGTATTAATTGGATATCTATATAAAAGATCATATTATTTGTAGGATGAGACAGCCTTGTTCTTAGCAAACAACACTTAAGTGTCTATGGAATAGTAATTATTTGAAGTACAATAGTTCCAACATTACGATAAGGAAGAAATGGTTCCAAGATATATTAATGAGTATGATTGTTTGATCGATTCAATGACACATGAAATAAAATATAATGAAAGTAGAGATGGAATATGAGAGTTTTAGTTCTTGGGGCAAGTGGAGCTACCGGCAAACAAGTCGTCACACAATTAATCAACAGACAAATCAACACACGGATTCTTATCAGAAATAGTGCAACTCTTCCTAAAGACATTAAAGAACATCCTTTAGTGGAAATCAAGAAGGGTAATATTAACGACTTAAATGACTCTGAGATGAATAACCTCCTACTTAATTGTAATGTCATTATCTCCTGTCTTGGTCACAACCCTACACTCAAAGGGATGTTTGGTAAACCTCGTTCTTTAGTATTTAATGCAATAAAAAAAATTAGTGACACAGTTAAAGACAAAAAAGTAAAACTCATACTTATGAGTACAGCAGGTTATACGAATACATTATCTAGAGAAAAAAATTCTTTAGGAGAAAAACTCATCCTTTCACTACTATATTGGTTCCTTCCTCCTCATCGAGATAATGTCAGGGCTGCTAATTATTTGATTAGAAATATTGGTGAAGAAGATGAAAATATTGATTGGATTGCTGTACGACCGGATACATTAGTCAATAATGATGAAGAAAGTTCATATGAAGTTTGTGAATTTCCTATAAGAAGCCCAATATTTAATGCTGGTAAAACTAGCAGAATAAATGTAAGTCATTTTATGGCTGAACTAGTAACAGATGATACAATATGGAAAAAATGGGCATTTAAAACTCCGGTCATTTATAATAAATAGAAGAAATGACAGCTATAAACATCAATTCAACAAAAACCTGCTCAGTTTCGATATGTACTTACGGACTGCAAAGCGCACCATTAACAAATTTTAATGAAATTAAGTTGGATTAATTGTTTAAAAACTACAAGCATTTCTCAATTCTATGTTCGTGAAATGTATATAATTTTATACGAAACAAGATGATTTGTGGGTTTACAAGATTAGCTTATTAATACACAACTTGAAAATGTTCTTCAACAAATTGAACTTCTCTTGAACGAGAGTAGCAGTTTTAAACTGTTTTGCATTGATTGCAGCTTTACGTACTTAAAAACAAGTATTAATCCAAGCATTTATCGCATCTTTTCTCATAAAATGTGGTCAATTGCATAAAATCATTTATTGCTGCTCTAAATTAGTGTCAAGAACAACATAGTTTACTATATTTATAACCCCTTTGTCGGAAGCATAAGTAAACTGTAAGTATTGAAATTTTGGACATTATGTTTTGTAATGTAAGGTGTTTCTCGTTTCAAATATCATTTTAGTAAAGTGTGAAGAAGTTAGTCTCCCACTATACCAGCGGTCACAAAAATCTTTAGCGATATGGCGCAACATTTACATAAAGTGGACAGGTGTTCAGTTCATCTTTTATCTTATACTAATAATGAACAGTTGAACAAATAGAGGTATTATTGGACATTTTCTGTAGGGGGATATCCATTGATTGATAGAGTTAATATTTTGGCTTTTGTTTATACAATTAATCCATTACCTTCTTTTTTGCTTTTAAAAAGAGTTTTAAATAAAGGAGGGTATTGGCAACCAGTAAGTGGTGGGATAGAGATAAATGAACAACCAATTCAAGATGTAAAGAGAGAATTACATGAAGAAACTGGAATAACAAATGTAACTAATATTATTAATTTGGATTACTCATATGAATTTGAAACAATTACAAGAGATGTTAAGATGAGCATGATGGACATTAGCTTTGGAGTTGAAGTTCCTCAAATACAACCTGTATATTTATCAAAGGAACATGAATTATATAAGTGGTGTTCAAAAGCAGAAGTAAAGAAATATTTGGAATGGAAATATAGTATTTTGGCTTTCGAAAAGTTATGTGATGTTACAAATAACTAAATTGGAACAAAAAAAGTAGTTATCCAACACCAATTTTATAAAAGAAAATTAACTAAGGTGAAAATAATTTACATGGTAATTATTACACCTTTTTTTGTGTAACTATTTTTTCCTTGAAACGTCAAATAATACTGAATCCAAATATTAGAAAAGTTCTTCAATTTTAAGGATAGGTCACAGTGTGTTAGATGAGCAAATCTCGATTCCATATTACCGATGGGTCATTTAAATAAAGTGTGGCGCATCTATCGTTTGGCTCTCATTATAGCGCCTGGATAACTGATGTATATACGCTTAGTTAAATGAAAAATGTATGTAATCAGGAATAACTACTGAAGTGACAAGTGAGTCATATGGGAGACAAGATACGTAATTTTATTAGATGGATTGTACTGACAGTATAGAGTTTTACCTTATCAACTACATATATAATCCAATCTTGAGAAGGATGAGAAAAGTTATGAATAAACAAAAGGTTACTGTAGGTAGTATTATTTTTGTTATCTTATCATTTATTATTATCATTTTTCTAAGTTCTACCTTTATAAATAATAATCAAATAAAAATAACTAAGGTAGGTTATGTTATCTCAAAAGAAAAAGTTAATGATAGTGTTTTTCGCATTTTAATGTCTGACCATTTAATAGCTAAACCGGGCCAAGAGGTAACAGTGGAACAGATTATGGACAATGACGTATATTGGGTTGGGGGCATTACTGAGGCCGAGTATGAAGAGTTGATGGTTGGAGAAAAAATTGAGTTGGAACTTTGGCTAGATAGAAATGGTCCGACACAATTAGATATACTTCCCCCTATAATAATTACAAATAAAGTGCAAATCAAAAAGTAGATTACTAACATATTTATCAACTTTTCTTTTAATCATATATCTGTTTAATATTCAGTATTTATAATATATATTACTTTCTTATACCAGTTGGGAATAGATGGATTTTGACATCAAAAACAAGGAGGGTATATATGATTAAAAGTAAAACACCTAGATTTAGAGATGAACAGGGAAATTTGGTGAAGGATAGTATTGCTTCATTAGAAAAAATGATGATCGGTGGGGTGGATCAGTATGTTCTCATGAGGGGGAGAAGTAAAAATGCTCCCATATTACTGTTCTTACATGGGGGTCCAGGTTCAGCTCAAATAGGATTTGCACCAAAGTTACAAAAAAAGCTTGAGGAAAGTTTTGTTGTTGTGAATTGGGATCAAAGAGGAGCTGGTAAATCATATTCAGCTGATATTACTAGGGAAACAATGAATATTAATCAATTCACTACTGATGTTTATGAATTGATTATGACTCTTCTGAGTCGCTTCAATCAAGAAAAAGTATACTTAGTCGGACATTCTTGGGGAAGTTTTTTAGGTATCATAACAGCTTATAAGTATCCTGAACTTATACATGCATACATTGGGGTAGGTCAGATAGTTAACATGGAGGAGGGTGAGAATGTTTCTTATCAATTCACGCTTGATAAAGCAAAAGAAACAAATAACATAAAAGCAATTAATCAATTAGAAAACATAGGTGAGCCACCATTTGAAAATTTAATGGAACTTCGTATACAAAGAAAGTGGTTAGAAAAATTTGGAGGAACAGTGCATAAGAGCACATTTCCAAAATTAGCGCTCAAGTCGTTCACATTACGAGAATATACAATGCTAGATTGGGTTAGGACTATTAAAGATGGTATTCTATTTTCCTTGAATAATCTTTGGGAAGAGTTACTGGAAGTAGATATGTATAATCTTGCATTAAAGTTTGAAATTCCTATGTATTTCTGCGTTGGGCGTTACGATTATCAAACTCCGCACGAACTTGTTCAAGAATATTATCATTCGATTGAGGCACCAAAAAAAGAGCTAGTTTGGTTTGAAAACTCTGCTCATTCTCCTAATTTTGAAGAGCCTAACAAGTTCTATGATGTATGCTTATCAGCAGTTCAATAGATTTCCCTTTTTAGAAATGAGAGTTTAAAAATTGCCTTAACGTTTTATCTTTTTCCGGTAGAAGACTCTCACCTCAAGGAATGAGAGGGGCGAAGCCCAATGAGTAGGTGTGAGATGAATGTCGGTTGGCGTCAGCCAAAACTATTGGTAGAATATACTTGTACAGATTGCTCTTTGAAAACTGAAGATATGAGGTTGTTGTAGGAATTCGTCTGCAACGTAAAATCTTCAACGTTCCATCGCCCACGCTCGCCGAAGTTGTGAAAACCAAGCTAAAGTAGGGAGCGTGTGAGTAAACGTACAAGCTTTGCTTTCAGGGTAGGGACTACCCGTAGAGCCTGCTAAATAACTTGCGGTTACGCTAGTGTTCGCAGGAATCTCCCACTTCAAGCGAAGCTAAGTGGTGAGTAGTATCAAAGTTGTACTTCAAAGTAAGATACTAGGCAATGATTTATTTGACCTCACAGGCCAAAATGCCACGGTTGTGTTAACTGCCGTTTGTGATCATAAGAAAAATAACAGTTAATATAAAATCAGCCTTTCATTATTATCCACGATTCATTAATAGTTTCATTACTCTGTATCCATCACTGGGCATACCTCCGTATCCCCATAAAAATGATGGATATTTTATTGGGAGGATTGTTAAAATGAATTGTCCGAGAGATGCATGCATAATGGATTTAATAAGAAAACTACTTATCGAATTAAAGTCTAGAAATGTATATAACACATAACAAAATAAGCTTAAAATAAATGAGAATAATGGACCTGATAATAAGACTAAAGCATGGTGAACACTCATACTTTTATGTTTTGGAATATGAAAAAAGGCAAATCCAATCCAACCACTTAATGGCTGAATGTTAATTGTTAGTCTACCAAAAGTAATCCTAGTACCTTTATCGGATTTCCCTAATCTTATTTCTACAGGATCCTTACTTATTAATAAAGCTGGAAGTGCATGACCAAGTTCGTGAATGAATGTTGTAAACGGAAGTATAAGCGTGATAAATAATAAGAAAATGACTGCAAATTGTATATAACCATCCATAAATTCCTCACCTCATTATAACCATCTCACATCATATATTCGACAAGAATTAAAAAAACCCTTCTTCTGAATGTGCTCAGCCCATCATTAAACTAACATACTAACGGGATTGATCACAGTGTGATTCAGGTCACTATTTAGAGTTTGTGTTTACACTATAATGATAGTGTAAATGATAAAAACAAATTGGTTTAGGAGGTTTTGATAGATGAATTTACATAATGAGTTGAAAAAACAGCTTCCACTTATTATGAAATAAATATTGATTGCAACACGTTAAAAATAGCTTAATATCCTTTTGGGAGATGAACCACTCATAAGAGAGAAACCAATTTTTTACTAGAAGAGAAGGAAGGTTTTTTGCATGCGTTCAACTACAATGAATAGTAGACCAATAGTGCAGTTATCATTACAAACCGTCAGTTTAATTGCTAGTTTTATGGTGTGGGTAATATTATCGTCGTTAATGCCATTTATTTCACAGGATTTAACTTTATCCACATCTCAAATTGCTCTAATTACGTCAGCACCTGTTATATCAGGATCACTACTGAGAATTCCTATTGGGTTTCTTACAAGTAAACACGGAGCTAGCAACTTATTTATAGCTAACTTTATTATCTTGCTCATTCCAGTATATTTAGTAAGTATTTCGACATCATTTATTCACTTATTTATACTCGGTTTAATTCTTGGTATAAGTGGCGCCACATTTTCAATTGGTGTTACTTCATTACCTAAATATTTTAATAAAGCAAAGCATGGATTAGTAAATGGTATTTTTGGATTAGGTAATATAGGGACTGCATTTACATCTTTCCTTGCCCCAATTATTGCAAATGAATTAGGATGGAGATTAACTATTCAATTTTACTTATTTTTAATTGCTTTTATGGTCATTGCAAACTTTATATTAGGGGATAAGAAAGAAAAAACTGTAAATGAAAAATTTGTAAACCCGCTCAAATATTTAAAACAAAATCAAGCAGTTTCAATGCTATCTCTTTTTTATTTCCTAACATTCGGAACCTTTGTAACGTTTACTGTGCTATTACCAACAATGCTTGTATCTAATTATAATATACCTAAGGTGGAATCTGGGTTTATTACGGCAATATTTATTATCATTGCTACATTAATTCGACCGATAGGCGGGTTGCTTGCAGATAAATTCAACCCTTACGTTATTCTTATTTTAGTCTTTGTTGTTATAGGGATAGTAAGTATAGTCATAGCGTTAACAAATGAGTATGCTATATTCGTTATTGCAATTATGACCATTTCCTTCTGCTCAGGAATTGGGAATGGTGTTGTCTTTAAGCTTGTACCGTTATTGGTAAAAGCACAAACAGGCACAGCGAATGGTATTGTAGCAGCTACGGGTAGCTTAGGAGGATTTTTTCCACCTCTTATCATTGCTTATATTGTGAACTTGACTAATAGCTACTCTGTTGGTTTCGCTTTTTTTACAATCCTTTCTATAGTTTGTCTTACGTTAACGGTTTCAGCGAACAAGAGATTTAAAGTGTCAGTACTAAATGAAAAAGCGGCTGTTAGGTAGCAACCTTTGATAAAGCTTCAGTTTCTATAATAAAGTATTAAAGTACAATTATACAAAAATTATTAACTGCAAAGGCTTAGATATAAAATTAAATCGTATTTTCTATATCATTTAGAGGTGATAGAAATGGCTAACCGTGAAAGTCTCAATCTTAATGCAGAAAAGATTAAAGAACTGGTGGAGGTATTTTATCAAAATCTTTTACAAGAGCAGTATTTTAAAGATACGTTTAAAGCTAGAGGTGTAGACCTAAATCTATTAAAGTCGAGGCAGCAATCTTTTATTCTTGCTTTAATAATGGATGATACAGAGGTAAATGCTAATCATCAGCAGCAAGTTCAGACACGACACTCATTTAACACGTCCCCAGAAAATGCACACATTTGGATACGTGTGATGGAGGAAAGTATGGAAGAAATATCTTTAGACGAAACAATAAGAACAAAACTATTAACTAAAATGCGTATGTTAATGAAAACAATTGTTAGAGATTAACAAACTCGTTCAAGTAAGTGTCTACGCCCTAAAACTGATTTGGAGATGCGGTTATTTGAGCTAAAGGCTATTCAAAGTAAACATAGTAGGAGAAATTTGTAATTATGGGATGAGGCATGATCCTTGATCAAGTTAGCTATAAACGTTGAGACAGTTTAATAATTATTATATATAAAATGAACACTTCCACTTTGAAATTATGGAAGTGTTTTTTATTAGGCCCTTTTCATAAACTTTGTTGCTATAACATTAGATGTTCTGTTTTGATCATAGTTACATAACAATAAGCATGTTGATAATAGGCTTCGATTACCAAAAAAATAAACTAGCCAAAGCAATTCCAGTTATAGCTCCAAGGCCGATACCAACAGCTAACCCTGGGAAAAATCCACCAAATGGTCGATAAAAGCCATATCCGAAACCGCCTCTAGGACCGTATCCAAACCCTCTACTCGGAGGGCCAGCAGGCTGAAGATATACTTTATTTGGTGTAAGATGCACAATTCTACCGACGTGACGATTTCCATAGCGATCATCGATTTGAACGACTTGCCCATGGTATCTACGGCACATATTGTACCAGTGTAAACTCATATATGTCTCCTCCTTTCCATTTAGCGTATGTTTGTCAATGATGTTTGCCTGTACGCTTATCCATGTTTGATTTAAGAAAATTTTCAATAATAGTACAAATTCATCAAAAAAATGCCTTAAATTAGGTGTTTATCCCTTACGTCAAGAACCCAATTTGAATAACGTATTAAGGAATATTTGAAGGAGGTGTTTTGTAGTGGTTGCAGCAGGATTTGCAAGTGGATTTGCGTTAATCGTTGTATTGTTTATTTTATTAATTATAGTTGGTACAGCCTTTATTAGATATTAACAATATTGTTGTTACTACACGTAATAGGAGGTGGAATAAAATATGGATGGTTATAAAGGAGTAAGCCCAGCTTATGGAGGGTATGGTCCTCATTATGGTTATGGGTGCTATCATGGATTTTCAAATTTTGTTTTAATCGTAGTGTTATTTATTTTATTAATCATCGTTGGAGCAGCTTTCTGTTTTTAGATACACTTCGTATCATTTTCTAAAATAAATAAAATTGTATCAGCCTTCTATTTGTAATACGAGTCATTACTTTTGTCACAAAATCAATGTTAAATAACGTTAGTTAATCCCGGTGTATGTTGAAATACAAATAAAGAAAAGAACCCAATGACAAATGCTTGGGTTCTTTTTAACATTTTTATATAACTGACGCACATAAATAATTGATTAAATACGAATTTGTAAATGTTGTACATAGAATAATTGTTTTTTCATTTTTACTAGTTTGATTGTTTTATTTTATTGTATACGAGAAAACGTCTTGAAATCGATATGCAGTATAAATTTGTCGTTTATTGTAACCATTTTGTTACTATTTATCTCTTATTCAATTTTATAATTTTATTAACAACATAGACTAAAAGGGATGATGAAGTTGAGACAGAAAAGACAGAAAAGAAAGGTTTTAAGATTAAGGGAAGGTATATTAATTTGCAGTTCGATTGTGCTATTAATAATTATTATGAGTTTAAACATTGGCAGTGACAAACCAATTGCTTCAAATAATAAAGTAGTTGCAGCAGAACAAAGTAACAAAACTGAATCTACAATAGAAATTGAAGAGGATGAAATAATTGATGATGACAATAATACAATTGTCGAACATACAGACATTTATGAAAATCAACAACAAAGTCTCCCTGGAGATGTTTCAGGCGAAATCGGGTATATTGATCAACAGGAAGATGAAAATGTTGATGAAACACCTGTAGAAACACCTACAGAACAAGAAGGAATTGATGAGTCTGAACAAACACAACCAACTAATAGCTCTACCACAACTGACTTAGAAGTTGGGAATGAAATAGATAATGAAAAAAAAGTCGCATATTTAACTATTGACGATGGACCTTATGGGAGTTCAACTGATATATTGGCTATTTTAGAAGAATATAATGCTAAAGCTACTTTCTTTATGGTAGAACCAAAAATGAGAGAGTATCCCGAGCTTGTTCGAGAAATGGTTAGCAAAGGACATGGAGTAGGCTTACATTCCGTCACTCATGATAAACATCAATTTTATGCATCTCGTCAATCATTACTTAATGAACTGTCTGTTTCGAATGAAACATTAAAAGAGATTACTGGAGAAACTACACCATTAATTAGGACTCCTTATGGTAGTGCTCCTTATATGACGGATGATTATAAAGCAGCAGTTATTAATAATGGCTATATAATGTGGGATTGGAATGTCGATAGTAAAGATTGGAAATACAGAGATGAAAGGTATGTACATGATACAATTGCGCAAATAGAGAAATTAAGGGAACAAGATCATGCCCCTGTCATCTTATTACATGACAAAACTACTACTGTTAACCATTTACGTGAATTATTAGATTACTTAACAGAAAATCATTATGAGTTACTTAAGCTTGATGCTTCATTACAACCTGTTCAATTTTAAGGTAGCCTATTTGTTATAAAGCAGTTTCATTTTCATTTTGAAACGAATAAACATATTATGTACCCAATTAAGATAACTTTCTGATTACTACAGAAAGGAGGATAGATATATGTTTCCATTTCAAAGGCCGACACCTCCACCAATAGCAAATCAAGCGCCAATACGACCCGGTTTGTTTCGACCACCTACAGGAGGAGCAAATATGATTGGGGGAGCCGCCAATCAGATGCAACAAGCAGCAGCTAGGCCAGGAATTCTTGGTAGATTACTAGGGGGTGGAGGAGTTAACCCAGGAAATGTCGCTGGTACTGTACCAAACCAAATGTTTGGAGGCTTAGGAGGCGCTCAGCAATTAGGTGGACTGTTACCTAATGCTACTGGGGGGGCAGCAGCTGGGACACAACAGGCCGCACAAACAGGAGGGATTTTATCAAGATTTCTTGGTGGTGGCGGAGCTACTGGTGGCACAAACATTATGGGAATGTTAGGTAATGTTCAAAAAGTGTTAAATATGACACAACAAACAATTCCTATGGTGCAACAATATGGACCCTTGGTTAGAAATATTCCATCAATGGTTAAGATGATGAGATCGCTCAATGATGATGATAGTGAAGATGAAGATGACACAGAATCAGAGGAAGAAAATACAGATATAACTGAAGATGAAGAAGATGAGCAGGATAATGGTAGTAACAAAACGAGTCAATCGAAAAAGAAAACGAGCGATCAAAATAAAAAAAATGTGAAGAGAAAAACATCGAATGAGGGGACTAAAAGTACTCCAAAGAAGAAAACCTCTGACAGTAATAAAAAAACTACAAAAAGAAAAACAAGTGGAAATTCCCAAGGGAAAAATCGAGAAGCACAAATTCGCAAAGTGCAAAATACAGAGGGACAGTCTGTTCCGAAGTTATATATATAAAAATAAAACAGGGATTGTAATTACCCTGTTTTTACTTTTGTTCTTTCAATTAAATTAGTCTATGTCGATTTGTTTCCTTTTTTTCTTAGGGATTAGTATTTCCAATATACCATTTCGATGAGTAGCCGTTAACTTATGTGGCAAAACATATTCAGGAAGTGAAATAGATTTTTCATTCTTAGGTGGTCTTTGGGGTCTGAAAAACGGATTGTTGTTAGTTCTGTTGTTTTTGAGTTCTCCCTTTACCTTGATTCGTAATTCATTACTTAATCTGTCAATAATAATATCCTCACGCGGTACACCTGGCAATTCAGCTTGTATTACAAAGTGTTTTTCTGTTTCAAAGACATCTACAGGGAAAGAGTTTTCAGGGGCAGCTAGTAAAAAGTAATCATCTATTGCTGATAAAGCTGATCTTCGAGGCCGTTCTTGAAAAAAATCATTCATTAATCTCATTGGGCTTTTGTTTGGTTGACTTTTCTTTTCATTCGCCAACGTATTTCCTCTCCTCTCAACAAATTATTGTGTGTTAGCACTAGTTTTCTCAAAAATAGGTTATGTAAATTATTTTGATTTGTATAGGTTATTCGCTGAGAAAATGAAAATAAGTTCATTCCAAGTCAGTGAATATTCCTTGCTTAGTACATGAACAGAATAAAGGGGAGACACACTTTAAACTAGAAACCTTGTTTTAAAGTCTGGGAAATCTGTGACAACCCCTCTAATATTCATTTTAGCAAGCTCGTTCATCGTATTCATGTCGTTTATTGTCCATGCAAAGATTTCAAAATTATAGTAATGGAGATGATTTATCGTAGAGCTATTTAAGATGGTCCAGTAAGCATTCATATATTGAATAAAAGGACGGTAACTCTCAAGTGTTTGTTTGGAAAAATCGTGAAATAAAAAATGTAATAACAATGCCTTTTTTACATTTGGTAAGAGTTTATGAAGTTTCTTTAGCGTAGTAGGATAAAATGATTGAATAATTATGTTGGAATCTTGTTGTTCAAGGTTCCGCTTTTTGAGCTCTGCTGCTAGTTTTTGTTCGATTTTTGGATATAGAAAGGGGTTGCACAATTCAATGATGATGCCTATTTTGTCAGAATATTGATCGAGGACCTCTCCTAAAGTAGGAACTTTTTCTTTTTTGAAATCTGCATGAAACCAGTTTCCTGCTTTTAATTGTTTAATAGACCTAAGAGAATAGTCTTTCACATTCCCGGTTCCATTAGTTGTACGGTCTACTGTAATATCATGTATGACGACAAGCTCTTGATCTTTTGTCATTTGTACATCTATTTCAATGTAGTCAGCCTCTAAGGCAACTGCTTTGTCAAATGCTGCAACTGTATTCTCAGGTGCGTATCCGGAAGCACCTCTGTGCGCTATAAATAACATTTCCCTCACTCGCTTACATTTGTTTTTTCATTATGCTCTTTTTGTAAACTTTGTTGCTACTATCGTCAAGTTTATACTTTAAGAAGCGGCTATATAGTTAATTATCATAATGCAGAAGAAATGATGCCACGAAACGCTAGTTGTTTCCGTGTGTATTTCCTTACATGAAAATTAATCAAAGTGATAACGACCTTTCATTATGCACCTATACAGAAAACACATAGAAAATATGGCATAATCTAGAATTCCATCTGTAATACTTAAATAGCATCTAACGATTCAGCATTATTATATGCAACTGATGAAATGTTGACTTGTAAAATATGAAAATATTATGTAAGTGTGAAAGAAAATGATGAAATAATTATTGCGACTTGACGATAACAACATCCATTTTGTTATAACTATGTTTTCATGGTACATCTTTTAAGAATATTCATATAATACTATCATCATGATGAAAAAAGGTTGGGATCAATGAAAACTTTTAAATACATTGATTTTCTTGCAGAATTTGGAATTGGCGGAGCTCACCCTGGTGGATTTCATTTGTCAAAAGAGGTATTATCTGAATTGCCGATTGATCAATCTAGTCGTGTGTTAGAAGTTGGGTGTGGAACAGGTCAAACGACAGCTTATATTAAAAAGAAATATAAATGTAATATGTATGCACTTGATAACCATCCCGTTATGATATCAAAAGCAAAGAAGAGATTTGCTGAAAATAACTTACAAGTACACGTTCAAGAGGCTGATATTAGAAGCATGCCGTTTCCTAATAGCTTTTTTGATATAGTAATAGCTGAATCTGTTACATGTTTTACTGACATTTCAACATCTTTACAAGAATATAGCCGCGTATTAAAGGATAATGGTGTATTATTAGCCATTGAAATGACAACAGATAAGCTATTATTACAGCATGAAGTTAAAGAAATAACGAGCATGTATGATATTTCAGAAATATTAACGAAGAAACAATGGATAACAAAACTAACACAAACTGGTTTTGAAACAGTAAATGTGCTAAAAACATCAACTGTAAATCATTCTTTATTTAGGCAAGAGCAACCAGAATTCAATTTTTCAGCGAACATAGACCCTGAATTATTTAAATTATGGGCAAATCATAATGATATGACCCAAAAATATCGACATATTTTAGGTTATGGAGTTTTTATCGCCAAGAAGGAAGCTATTAAAGAAGAGAAAGTACAAGGTTAGTGACAATCGTTTAAAATGCACAGCGTATTTGTAAGTAATTACAGGCTGCGAACACATGTCTCTCCAAAGGCTATAGTGCCTTTGGAGAGATGAATTCAACTGAGAGTTGAAAGCAAAGTATTTACCAGAAAAATGCGAATGCGAGTGCAGTTATTGCAACTATTCCGACTATCGCAACAGCTGCAACTGCAGCAGCTCCACCGAACCCACCGAACCCACCATATCCCCCTCCAACAAATCCTAGACCATACCCGCCGAAACGTCTCGGTCCTGGGCCCATTGGTCTAATATATACGTGTGAGGGTGTTACACTGTCTACAATACCCCGATGAACTCCTCCACCTCTTAAGCGAACTTCCACAGGTCTTCCTCTATATGAACAACATCTGTGGTAAATATGTTGACACATATTGTTTGAATCTCCTCTCTAATGAATTTATTTGTGATGTAAGGCTTACTAGTTGTTTCAATCCAGTGAATATACTATAGTTTATGTAATGATTTCATTTTTTGCGTGGGACTAACGTTGAGGGCTATCGTGGAGTTTATTTGAAACGCTCTTCATAAACATTGTTGCTATTGTTATCAAATTATAAAAAAAGGTTTTATATTGTTAGTCATTGTTGTACAGAAGGAAAGGTGCCACAATCTACATTTTGTGCACGTATTTATTTCTTTCTTAATACAAATAGCAATACTCAATGCGAAAACAGCCAATTGAAATGTACCAAAAATTCCAAAATTCTTGTTCCAAGTGTGCCTTTTATTAGTTATTTTATTTTTATATACTAATAAATGGGAAATATACACGATATTAATTGATAGTCTCATGTATTTAAATGTTCTCTTTATCACTATTACATTTTTATTGGAGTGAGATACTGTGAAGCCAATTGAAAAGGAAAATGTCCAAGAGGTTCTCGATAAACTCTTGAACGAAAAGTTATTCGTACATTTAGAAACAACTACTGGTGCCTATGCTAATCATTTCGATGAAAAAAATATGACAGTTGCCGCTTTTATAAGAAACGTGCCAATTTGTTTCTCACAAGCAAAAATTACAGGCCCCGGACCGTATCGTATAGGACTAAAAATAGAAAAAGGCTGGGTTTATGCTGAAGGAATTACTGATTGGGAGATTAATGACCAGTCCCAAGTATTGCTTGCTGGGCATGATAAGGAAGGTCGTTTAGCGATATCATTACAGCTTAGTAAACAACCATTTAATGAGTAAGGAGGTAAAAAGAGATGGAACGACATGTACTTGTAGTATTACCACATCCAGATGACGAAGCTTTTGGTGTGGGTGGCTTAATAGCACAATATTCTAAAAAAGGAATTCCTGTTACATATGCTTGTGCTACACTTGGAGAAATGGGTAGGAACATGGGGAGTCCGCCAATTGCAAATAGAGAGTCGCTCCGAATGTTAAGAAAAACTGAACTACAAGAAGCTTGTTCAGTATTAGGAATTAATGATTTGCGTATGTTAGGATTTAGGGATAAAACGTTAGAATTCGAAGATGAAGCAAAACTAGTTAATAGTATAAAAGCTGTGATAGATGATGTGAACCCGTCAATGATCATTACCCACTATCCTGGTCATGGTGTTCATCCTGACCATGATGCATGTGGATTAGCTACAGTTAAAGCAGCAAAAAAAATAAAGGGTGACAATAGACCGAGAGTATTAGGTCATGCCATATCAAAAAATCGTTTTGAGGTACTTGGCAACCCAACTTTCACTGCCGATGTAAATGACGTATTTGATATTAAAGTAAATGCTTTGAAGGCTCACCGTACACAAACAGAAGGTATGATCAAAAGGTATAATGAAACGAAAGAAAAACAAGAAGAATTCAAAAAATGGTTCGGTACTGAATTATTTTGGGACATAGACGTTGATAAATTTTAGTAGCAACAAACTCGGCTCAACTAGCCGAGTTTTTATGTTATTCAGTCCAATCATATTTGTGATGTCTTTTAGTACTTTATTTAGTATTGAGCAGAACTTAATGTTATTGATGTTTGGAAGCTTACTAATTATTTTAGGCTGTATCCTCTTCAGATTCCCTACCATCGTCAAGTAATAATGCCCCATTACGAATTAATGATTGGAATAAATCAAGCGGAAAAACACCGCCATATTTTGCATTCTCCATTTCAATCCTTACATTAGAAGAATTAATTTTTACTACTTTTAATTTTTTTGAATTATAGAAATTTGGAACAAACTTTGTCGTAATTTCAAATTGCATATTTTCTTTTAGCTCCATCATAGTCACCTTTGTATTAGTATCGTGTTTTATACAATATAAATTTTTCCTGTTATTGATTACATTAACCAATTTTTTTCTTTTTATTCAGCGAGTATATAAAATTTTGAAAATATCCTTCCACCTAATAAAAACCAGAGAAATTAGTTAGTAGCGAAAAAGGGGCGAACGCATACACTAAATACTAGAAATAGGAGGAGGTAGAAACCAAATGTACTATCAGCCTGGAGGCAATTATTACACGCAACAAGCAAACCTTCAGTTTCCAAACAGAATGAACAGCGTAAGAACACCAATGCAAATGTATGTACAACAAGTGATACAAAACTGGAATGATGGCCCAAAAAATCAAGTTTTGAAGTTCATGAAAAAATATGGCCTTCCAGACGAGGCAACACCAAGAATGATGATTTGGTATAACAATGAACCATGGAAACGCACAGTAATATATAAAGAAACCGTACTGCACAATTATCCTAAAAAACATGTTGATTTCATTGAACAAACTATTTCATATAGAGTACCGATACATTTATACGATAACATTGCAAGATTTGATGGCAGTATCATATTAGATCGCACAAAAGGTGAAGTGACAGCAAGGTGTGATAATGAGGCGATGAACTATGCTGCGTTAAATATTATGCATGAAATTGTCACAAGAAAGCGTACTGAGCAAGAAGCAAGGGATTATTTAGCTAAGACAGCGAAGGAATATGAAAACAACGAGCCAACACCTTATACGGAAGGTTTTCTATTTAAGTTACCAACAAAGAAGACAGCTGATCCTGATAAAGCCGTATTGTGAACATAATGCCTGCAACAATTGTAGGCATTATTCAATTGTTTAAGGCTGTTTTTGCATTGATAATTGTATGCGTATTTAGTAAAAAACACGAAGATAATTAAATTGACAAAGCACGGAAATGCAAAAGAAGTTTGTTTTGGAGATTTTTTTAAAGTCTTTATTAAAGTTCACAAGATTGTAAATGTAAAAAACCGCCTAAAGAATTAGACGGTTTAATACATGTTAGAGCTCTTAAAATTTTTGAACGTTTGAAGCTTGAGGGCCACGATTACCTTCTTCGATATCGAAAGAAACTTCTTGACCTTCTTCTAGTGTTTTGAATCCATCACCTTGAATTGCAGAAAAGTGTACGAATACATCGTCTCCGCCTTCAACTTCGATAAATCCAAAACCTTTTTCTGAATTAAACCACTTAACTTTACCTTGTGCCATTTTTTCCTCCTGTGTGGATATCTTCCACTATGTAATGCTTATTCTTACTCCTATTGTTCCATAATATGAACTACATTCATAAAAAGTTTTAGGAATAACAATAATTAAAATAAGTATATCATTTTTTATAACAATTTCAATATGGTTTTTTAAGTTTATTCTTCCACAAGAGTAAGTCGATATGGTAACATTTGTTTATGATTTGACATCATGATAAGCAAATAATGAGGGTGAATTAAAATGACGAATAGAATTTTGTTTACAGGAGGAGGATCAGCAGGGCATGTAACAGTAAACCTGGCACTGATTCCTTATTTTATAAATGAAGGTTGGGAAATTGATTATATCGGTTCAATTAATGGGATCGAAAAAGAGCTTACTGATAGTATTCGGGAAGTAAATTATCATAGCATATCAACAGGAAAGCTGCGTCGTTACTTTGATTGGAATAATATGAAAGACCCTTTCAAAGTCGTAAAGGGAGTATTTCAAGCTTATACAATAATAAAAAGAAGGAAACCTAATGTCGTCTTTTCAAAAGGTGGTTTTGTTTCCGTGCCTGTGATTATTGGTGCAAAACTGAACAAAGTACCTATAATCACTCATGAATCAGATTTAACACCAGGCTTAGCAAATAAACTTTCACTCCCCTTTACAACAAAGGTATGCACGACCTTTCCAGAAACAAGGGATCATTTACCTACGCATAAGGTTGAACACGTTGGAGCGATTGTTCGTAAAGAAATATTTGAAGGAAATCCTGTCCAAGGAAGGGTAATCACGGGCTTTACGAAAAATAAACCTACACTGTTAGTTGTAGGTGGAAGTCTTGGTTCTAGGCGAATTAATGAAGTTGTAAGAGGAAGTCTTGATAAACTGTTACCACAATTTCAAATCGTGCATATTTGTGGAAAGGGACAAGTAGATAAGTTGAAAAATGATCGTTCCTACAAGCAGTTTGAATATGTGAAAGAAGAATTACCTGATCTTTTATCCGTGGCTGACATCGTTATAACAAGAGCAGGTTCAAATGTTATTTTCGAACTGCTAGCATTGAAAAAGCCAATGCTGCTTATTCCATTAACAAAAGAAGCAAGTCGAGGGGATCAATTGTTAAATGCCAAATCATTTGAAGACCAAGGCTTTAGTAAAGTTCTTTTTGAAGAAAACCTTTCAAGTGAAACACTACAAGCTGCAATAAAAAATGTTTATAAAGATCGACATCAATATATAGCAAAGATGGATATGTCAAATAATGATAACTCAATTGAAAGAGTTATCAAACTTATAAAGGAGAACATGAAGAAATAATTTAATAGTGGGTTATCGTATTAGGAGCTTAACAAGCATATTCTCTTGATTGGCTAATGTTGTTCTATTTAGAAGATAATAATCTCATAAAGAGCTTATCCAATTAATTTATTGAAACAATAGTTGAGAAAAATTATTTACAAAAGAAAGAACTTATAAAAGGCTTCGGTTGTATTTATTTCATAGTGGGGGAATGAAGTGAATTTGAAACAACCCGTCCAGCGTTCACAATTGAGAACAAGCTTAGGAAAGATATATTATATTTCTAAGCGCTATTTAAAGTGGTATTTTAATGATACACATTTTGCAAATGAAAAAGACAATGGTAAGCTTCCTGTTATCATATATAAACATCAAACACCACTGTTACGCAAGTTGAAAAATGTTGATATGTGGCTACAACAAAATAAAGTTCACAACATTCGTTTAGCTATAAAAAATGTTAACGGTATCGTTATAAAGCCTGGTGAAACATTTTCATATTGGAAATTAATAGGGAAACCAACTAAGGGTAAGGGGTATGTTAATGGGATGGTTTTGTCTCATGGCACGTATAAAGTAGGTATAGGTGGAGGGTTATGCCAATTGTCAAACTTAATATATTGGATGACGCTCCATACCCCATTAACTGTGATTGAGAGGCACCGTCATAGTTATGACGTTTTTCCAGACTCAAATAGGACACAACCATTCGGTAGTGGAGCTACTTGCTTTTTTAATTATATAGACTTACAAATAAGAAATGAAACAACACAAAACTATCAACTTCATTTATATTTAACTAAAGATTGTTTAGTTGGTGAGTGGCGTTCGGAAAATGAGCCTGTACATTCATATAAAATTTATGAAAAGGACCATTTTATTACAATGTCCACTTTTGGCAAATACGTCAGACACAATTTATTACATAGGAAAGTTTCCAATAACAATGGAGAAGTTTATAAAGACGAATATATTACTGAAAACCATGCTATTATGATGTATGAGCCGTTACTAGAGCAAGGGAAGGGCAAAGATGATTTAAACTAGGTCCTTTTCATATACGTTGTTGCTTTGGTTCCTAAACTAATAGAGAAAAATGTCATAATACCGAAGAAAAGATGCACGACATCTAGCTGTAAAAGTGTTTATTTATTCGTACGAAAAAATAATAACCGATGCACAAAGAGCCTTAAACTATAATGATACTCGGGGGGAATGTGCCATGTGGACAAGAATCCTACCTATAGTTTTATTATTCGTTTTAGTTGGTTGTAAAAATGACATACATTCAAAAGAGCAAGTAGAAATAACTAAACTGAAAGAACAAGTTGCTCTGTTGGAGGAGCGGCTAAATGAAAAAATCAGTGCAGACCATGTGTCTGACTTGATTGACTCTAAAGTAGAAGAAATAAAAGTGGGAGTTAAAGATTCGTACCTACTTGATAACCAAAAATTAGAGCAATTAGAGCATTTAATAACAAAACTTCCTAGTATTAAGATTATTACTGGGTTTATAACTGACTTAGACTCTGACAATCTTGATAAATATATTACTATCGATGCTGTTAACTATTTAAGTGGAGAAGAAGCGATACAAGCCGTAATGGATGATGGGAATGTTTCTAGAGAGGAAGTCTTCTTACCAAATGGCTTTTATATACAAAATCAGCAAGTTGAGCAAATTAATTATTGGCTTAGTTCAGATCTATTACTATATATAGCTGACGGTAACAATAAAAACTACACTGAAGATCTTAACATGCTCATTGAACCGTATGAGAGACTCTTTTACTTATATATCAATAATCATGAAGTCATCATGATAGAGGAGCAATATCTTCCTTAAACTTGAGGATTATATGAAAATGAGTGGAATAGAATACTTCTTTTCATGTTGTATGCTAGCAAATATGTATTTCCACAGTTGTAAAGATTTATATGATCAACTAGCTTTATACATACTTCTTTCCTTTGCAGGAGAATTTACAAATTGAAGTAAATGATGAAAATAGGTCATAATGACTTTACAAAAACCACCTATCCTATTCTCATTTTAAATTTATATAAGAGAAAAATTCGTTTAAATACTATTAAATTATTATTTCAGAAATTAAGACATGATTATATCCATCAGTGATTGTATTATTGTTTAAAGAGAGAGGGTAAACGAATGGATGGGAAATTTCCGATTATTGAAACAGATAGATTAATATTAAGAAAAGTGACAAAAAATGATGCGAATGAAATGCTTGCATATCTATCAGATGAAGAAGTAGTGAAACATATTGGTTTAACACCATTTCAATCATTATCTGACGTTTGGGATGAGATAGAGTGGTATGATTCCATTATAGAAGAAGGCACAGGTATTAGGTGGGGAATCACTTTAAAAGGTAATAATAAGGTGATAGGAAGTTGTGGTTTTCTAAACATGAAATCTAAACATTTCAGAGCTGAAGTTGGATTTGAATTAAGCAAAGATTTCTGGGGGAAAGGTATAGCTAGTGAAGCCTTAGAGGGTGTTATTAATTATGGGTATCGTCATTTTCAGTTAGAAAGAATTGAGGCTTTAATAGAACCTGCTAATCTTCCATCACAAAAACTAGTAGAACGGCAAGGGTTTACAAGAGAAGGGTTGCTTAGAAGTTATGAGTATACGTGTGGTAAATTTGATGATTTATATATGTACTCAAGATTAAAAACAGACGTGAGATCTACATAAAGAATATAAGCTAGTTAATATGGTAACTTCCTTACTTGTTGGTGTCCAAGATGTTAAGATTTGTAACGATAATAACTCCAGCTCTATTTTCCTTAGCATCTTGGATCCCTTTTTTATCAGCTTGGATGTATTTTCTATATCAGTATAGGTTTATCCAAATAATTAGGTGATTTTTCATCTTATTCATAAATCTTAGTATTAACCATTTATTATGTATGTTTTTGGATTGCTTCAAAGACACGTTAATACCTTCATCTTCTGCAACCTCTTTATATTTATCTACAAATTCAAAATACTCCAATTTATTTTTCTCCATAATTATTCAGTATTCTCAATCTTGTATATTATCCTCTAATGGAGTGGGGAATTATTAGAGGGCTAGGTTTTAGTAGTTATATTTTAGAGGGTTTAGAAGCTGCCATTATCCTTTCACAAAGAATTGCTGAAAAGAGTTTGCCAGATTACAACCAAATTCAAAGTTCTGAAGATACTTATGAAGCATTGAAATACCTTGAAAATGTACAACAAGAGCATAATGTAATCTTATTTCTTGATACAAAGAATCAGGTGATCGTTTTCTACAAACTTCATGAGATTATTTCTTGACTTTTTACACAAATACTCTTTATTAATACCTAGTAGTAACTCAGAATAGTAAAGTAATATAACCTGTTCTCAAGATGTCAAATTGGCAATACCTAAGAATACTAATACCGATACTTGAAATAACAAGAGAAAAAATACAAATTAATTAATTTAAAACACACTAGAAATAATTACTGCATGGAAAAAAGCCACACTGATTGGAGGCTGTTGGAAATCATGAACATATGTTAATTAAACAAAGGGTAAGTTGCTGTTAGAAAAGGCGTAACAACTTAATTAAATTTTAGTTCTTTTTCAACAAAAAGTTACATTGATGTGGTACTAATAGATTTGATATAACTTAAAAGCAGGCTGAAGTGTTGAATAATACAGATTTGGAATATTAACCGTAATGCTTTGGTGAAAAATAATGGCATAACAATGACTGAATTATAGTAAAAAATGATTAAATCCCCATCTCCGCTTATGAGGGGGATTTTTAGAGTTTCATAAGTAGGATAAGCAGCCAACACGGCATAAGAATTAGCTAAGACCATGTAGATGAATTCGTGACTGATTTTTACTTATAAGACTTATTTTGTATTGTGTTTACTAAAAAGTACTGGAGATGGCAATAGAATTCACTTTAAACAGTAGTGATTATGAGTTGAATTTCTAAACGGTATTTGTGGT
>NZ_JAXBME010000015.1 GCF_033963835.1 Cytobacillus sp. IB215665 | reverse complement strand
AACTACAGGAGGAGCTACCATTGACATAATAAAAAAATACATTGAAGAACAAGGTGAATGAAGACCTTAGCGACTAACCCCCACTAAATCAAATAGATTTTGAAGGGGAATGCGTCGCAATTTTTTTGTTCAAATATTGTACAAAAAAATCTTCCAACGACAAGGAACCATATTTAGGAGCGATCATATTTTGAGTCATTCCTTGATAAAAAAATAAAAATATACCGTATTGTTGCTTATTTATCATTTTATAGACTTTTAACATGGGTGGAAATAATACTGTTGGTAAGTAAGTTATCTTTTCTTTTTCTCCTATAACTTTAAAAGCCATTTTAGCAATTTGTTGATGGGTTAGTATCTCAGGTCCCCCTACATCCAAAACCTCACTAGAATATAGTTTAAAAGATTCCACACAAAATTTTGCCAAGTCTTCTCCGTGAATAGGATTCAATTTATTAATTCCCTTACCAATTAAAAAAGCTCTACCTTTTATAGCTAAATTGAGGAATTCAGTCATATCAGAAAAATAACCTGTTGGCCTAATAACTAAATGCACCAATTTAGAACGGATTAACTCTTTAGCAAACTTTTCTTTCGCTTCTGTCATAGGTCCTTCAAAAACATCACCACGGAGTACGTGAATATACATAAATTTTTTCACATTGCTATTTTCTGCTTCCCTCAATAAATTGGTATTGCCTTCATAATCAACTTCGTGAAATGTTAAACCATCCCTTTGCCTTGTAATACCAACTGAAGAAAAAACATAATCTATTCCTTCACAGACCCCTTCAAGCGTAATTGGCTTCGTAATCTCAGCGGTTATAACACGATCCACTTCTTTATCAATTGCTGGTTCCATATAATTACCTCGTCGTTTCAGCTTATCTTTATTCCTAACTAGGACACTTACATGATAACCTTCTTTTTTTAAAGCCTTTACTACGTGACGTCCTAAAAAACCAGTTGCTCCAGCAACTAAAACCTTCTCCACTACCTCCACCTCCAACAATTTCATCAATTTAATAAGAACTATATTTATATTTCACAAAAAGCGAATAACGATAAAAACCGATCAAATAATTCTTTAACAACACATTTATTTACTATTCATAAAATATGAGCATACTCATTATTGATTATACCCATATTTTAATCCTTTTTTGATATTTTCAAAATATTAATACTATAAAACATCTCAGTATTCTCATATTTTATGCACACTTGAATTTTCACTATGTGCAAGTGAAAAAATTATTTGTCATCATTTTTACTGAGCTTGCTTTTGTTACTTATTTGAAGTGGGAAGTTGTTGCATAAAGGGTGTTTTCGCATTGATTGTTGCTATTTGTACTATGTAATACACACGAAGTTTACGAAAAAATCATACATAAAAAAACCCCCCTTTTTTAAAAGGGCGGTTTTATTTTTCACAATCATAGAAGTATGTGGTAATTGGATAAATAAGTGTTTTGTTGTTAAATACGAGCTAAACAAGTCTGCATCTTTTCTTCTCAAAAGACGGAAAAAAATAGTTATTACATAAATTACTCAAATATAAGTGAGAAAAGCACTAAGTTTTACGAAAAGCACCGAGTTAGCAAAGTATTTACTATATTCAACATGTTATTTTATCGACAGTATTGACCATTATGTAATGCACTTTAAAGAATACTAGTCAGATAAAATAAATAGAGAATAACACCCTACATAATTGTTAACCGTGAATTATTGTTCTTTATGACAGACAACCTTATTTGCTAATTCTTCTTTATTGACTTTATATAATTGATTCAGCAATTCAATTTGGAAGCTGCCAACACCATTCATGCCTTGTTTCTCATAAGCTACTTCTGCAGCAACACCGTAATAGGCCACTGCCGATACCGCTGCTTTAACAATATCCTGTTCTACTGCTGCAAAAGCACCAATCACTGAAGTGAGTAAACAGCCTGTTCCAGTAACTTTTGTTAACAATTGATGACCGTTGTTCACAATATAAGTCGTCTTTCCGTTAGTAATGATGTCACTTTGTCCTGTAATGACAACTGTTGTATTCAATTTTAGTGCTGCTTTTTTTGCTAAATCTACTACATCACCAGCACCTTCTCCAGCATCTACGCCTTTTATATTCCATTTTTCATCAATGACGTTTGCAACCTCTGCAGCATTTCCACGTACGATTGCTACCTGTACTTCGTTTATAATACGCTTAGCTGTTTCTGTTCGATACGCTGTTGCACCAGCACCAACTGGGTCAAACACGACTGGCACACCATGTTCATTTGCTGATTTTCCTGCTATAATCATTGCTTCAATCTCAGTTTCGTTTAAGGTACCAATGTTTAAGACGAGTGCACCAGCTATTTTTGCCATATCCGCAACTTCCTGCTTTGCATATGCCATCACTGGCGATGCTCCAACTGCTAACAACCCATTAGCCGTAAAATTAGTAACGACAACATTAGTAATATTATGCACAAGTGGCTGTCGTTCTCTTACTTTATTTAAGGCTGAAACAATACTTGCAATATCCATCATAAAAATCCTCCTTTAATATCGTTTAATTGTACCTCACATCTGTAATTGGAAAATATGGATACTGGTTACTTATGATATAAGCAACAGAAATCATCGTAACAAAGTAAATGACAAATGATATATCAAATTTGGAAAATGATATGTGATAGTAATATGTTCTATTTTTCACTTGTGAAAATCTCTTTGCTTCCATTGCTACTGCAATGCGGTGTGCACGACGAATACTTTGTGACAACATCGGAATAGCATAAGAACGAAGTTTTTCATAAAAACCTTTCATCCCACGCTTTGATTCCACTCCCCTAACTTTCATTGCATAACGTATTGTTTGAAACTCATCGATCATAATTGGGATAAGGCGCAGGCCAGCCATAAAACTATAAGCGTATTTTGGTGAGAGCTTCAATTGCTGCATCAACGAATAAAAAAGGAAAACCGGTCGAGTCGTCAAAGCAAAAGTGATGCCAAGGCAAGCAAAGGTTAATGCTCGAAATCCTATATGAAGCCCACGAAAGAAGCTCTCTTCTGTAATATGAACAAGTCCCCATTTAAACCACGTCGTATCCCCTTTACCGAAGAAAATCATTGACGTTGCTGTTGTAACAAAAATAAATATAAAAGGGATGAAAATAAGCAATACCCTTTTCAATGGATGGCCAGAAAATAGTATAAACAATATTAGTGTAATAATCGTATAATTGATCATAAAGTTAATGTTATGGATTAATAAAACTGACAAAAATAATATCATCATGGTGATCAATTTTAAACTAGGATTAATTTTATGGAGCCAAGTTTCTTTATAGGTAAAATCAAATTGCATGACTTCCCCCCCTATCTGCTGATTGATAATTCTTTCGTTTGTCTTTGGAAAAATTGTTGAGAAGTACCATCAAAAATAAGTTCACCATCATCAACCAGCCAAACCCTAGTCGCAAAGTATTTCGCGATTTCCATGCTATGTGTAACCATTAAAACTATCGTTCCTTGCTTACGCCAATGCTCGATTAGCTCTAAGATTGCAAATGTATTTTTTGCATCCTGCCCAAAGGTAGGCTCATCTAACAACACAATTTGCTGTTCTTTAACAATTGCAGCAGCTACGCTTAGCCTACGCTTCTGCCCCATTGATAATTGATATGGGTGTTGATCTCTTTGCTCATTCAAACGAAATTCATGCAACAAGGTTGTCACTTTTTCATCTATTGCATGGTCATCCAGCTTATCTAAGTGCAATGAAAAGGCAATTTCATCATAGACTGAATTTGTGACAAATTGAAATTCGGGATTTTGAAAAACAAATGTTAAGTAATCGGTTAATTTACCTATTTCCTTTACTTGTCTTCCTTCAATTGTATAATTACCTGTCGTTTTTATCAGTTGCATAAGTGAGTGAAGTAGCGTACTTTTGCCAGCACCATTCTCACCAACGATCGTAATCCATTCACCCTCAGAAATATTTGCGTTGTTTATATCAATTTTTACATTTTTTCCACGATACCCTTTGAATTGTGATACGCTAACAAATGGTTCTTCCAAAACAGGTACAGTAGGAATTTGCTTTGTTGTTCTGTCAATATAGTCATGCCAAGCATCAGGATACCATATACCTTGGTCAATTAGCTCTTGTTTATATGTAGACAGCACATACTCTTTAGGACCATCTGCTACGATTTCTCCATGTTCATTAAACAAAATAATTCGTTCGATAAAATCTAATACATGGTCTATATTATGTTCAACGACGATAACCGTTTTGTCACGGCTTACATCTTTTATCGTATCCCATATTTGTTTGGTCCCTTTTGGGTCAAGCATAGCCGTCGGCTCATCTAAAAACAATACTTCAGGTTGAAGGGCCATCACTGAAGCAATTGCTAAGCGTTGCTTCATACCTCCTGATAACGTTTGTATTGATGTATGGAGGTCATCTACTTCAAGCTCCACCATACTTACATATTCTCGAATTTTTTCGGGCATATCCTTGCGCTTAACCCTCAAATTTTCCAACACAAATGCAATTTCTTCATCAACGAAAGGCATACAAAATTGCGTGTCCGGATCTTGAAAAACATATCCCCATGATTCTGGTGTAATAATTTCATCAGCTTTAATAGGTACTTCAATTGAATTTGGAATGATTCCTGATAACACTTGCAAAAGCGTAGATTTACCGCATCCCGAAGGTCCTAGTATTAATACTTTTTCCCCTTCATAAAAAGAAGAGGAGACATCTTTAAATAATAAAGATGCACTCCCAGTAAACTTTAAACGTAAGTTTTTCACACTTGTGATTTCTTGCATTTATAACACCTCAACTACTTATCCAACGCATCATAGTCTTCTTTTGATGCAGGACGAACTAAGTTTGTAACACCAGTTGCTTCCAAAGCCTTAACGAGATAATATGCAAAAACACCAGCTATTATAATCCCACTGATTACTCGGAATCCAATGAATAAAGTTAAATTCCACGCTGCTAAATCACCTATATACCCTTTGTAATAATCCATCCCTATTGATGCTACTGCCGATGCAGCACCAGCAAGTGATGCAATTAAGATATCGTAGCGTTTATAACGCGCTGCAGCAAATATTAGTTCTGCAGCTAATCCTTGTAACAACCCATATAGCATTACTTCTAATCCGTATTCAGATCCCATGATAAATTCACCAGATGCAGCGGCCATTTCAGCAATAATTGCCACACCAGCTTTACGAATAACCAAAAAGGCAACAGTTGCTGCTATAAACCACATTCCATATGCAAGCTGATCTACTTGTAATCCAAATGCACCTATCGTTTCATAGAATGTTCCCCATAATTTGTATACGATTCCAAATACGATTGCAATGACTATTGTAACTAAAATATCAGTTAATTTTAAACCTTTGTTCATAGTTATTTCCTCCTATCTTTAATATCAATCAAAAACGCTCTAAGTTGTTTTCCAAAATTACAAGCCAAAAACGAGAATTTTGCGATTGTCATCGTTTTATATTAGATAAGAGACCTTAGCAAAATTTTCTCACCTGTCTAACATGCTTTATTTGGATGTTGACATTGCTGAAATAGGCCAGGTTTCTTGTGTATATGCCATCTCCCAAAACATTAATTCATATTGACTACTAATGATAAAGTGCTCCTGCATTTTTTCTCTATCAGCTTCTGTTACTTGATCAGCAATGTCATCAAGCAAATCGATGACTTCTTCAACTAATTTGCGAAACCAATCACCACCATATGTTTGAATCCATTGTTGGTATATAGGTTCAGTTGGATTTGCATGAACAAGCTGCTCTCCAATCTCATAATATAACCAGTAGCATGGTAACAAAGCAGCAATCGTGTCGCCTATATGCCCAGTATGTGCTGCACGATACATATGAGAAGTGTATGCGTATGCTGTTGGTGCTGGTTTAAAATTAGCTTTTTCTTCTTCGGTGATACCTAGCTGAACCATAAAGTTCTTATGAAGAGATAATTCAGCTTCATTCGTACCGATCGCGTGAGATGCCATTTGGCTCACTATTTTTAGATCAGTTGCTTGTGATGCTGCTAATGTTTGCACTCTTGCAAAATGACTTAAGTAATAAGAATCTTGTAGAACATAATAGCGAAAGCGATCCAATGATAATGTCCCATCTGCAAGCTCTTTCACAAATGGATGATCAAAACTCTTCTGCCAAATTTGGTCTGCTTCTTCTCTAATTTTTTTGGAAAACTTCATGATAAATTCCACCCTTCTTTTATAACATTCGCTGCACTAAGAGTAAGGCACCCTTGTGATACAAAAGATGAAGTGGAAAATTTCTTGACAGCATATTGCCTATCCTTGTCTTTGTTTTCGCATATAACAAAACATAATTATAATAAATAGTAAAAGTTCATGAATAAATAGCTTTGTTATAAAGGCATTAGAAAACAAAAACCACTCTACAGATAGAGTGGAATTAGACGAATTGGAAAATGTTATCCAATATGTTTGTCATCAATCCACTTCCCTACGCTAGCATTAACTAGATCAGGTATAAGGGTTAAGGCAGCAAAGCCCCTCTCAGCAAACGTGATTTGCACCCCTAGTGGTAAGCGATATTTAATTTCACATACAACCTTACTATACTTTTATTATTTCCACAAGCAAAAGATTCCTACATACTTACTTCAATATTTTCCCTTTTACCCAATGTGATATAAATTAATATGACACAGAAGTTTGTTTTTTTATAACTTGATCTAAAGTAATACATATAACTGTGCCTACTACTAATCCGTTATTTATAATTGGTCTTAACATGGATGGAAGTTCATTTATTGCTTGTCCAGGAATAAACAATAAACCAATGCCAACCAATAATGAAAGCCCGATAATAAAATATTCTCTATCTCCTAATTGTGTAGATTGGTAATCTTTTAAAGCTAAACCAATCATGATAGTAAATGGGTAGAATAAGATTGCATACCCAACTGGTTCGGGAATCATAGCAGCATATGTAGTAAACATTGGAATGAAACTAAGTAATATAATAAATACATTTCCTAAAATAAATGGTAAGCGATTAATTATTTTGGTCATTGCAATAAATCCCGCTGATCCAGAAATTGGTACACTGCCTATTGCAGAAAAAATACCACTTAACCATTGGTTTATCCCCATAATAAAGCTTGCTTTATTGTAGTTTACAGCTTCATAATTTTTTGTATGTTCTTGTAGCTCTTTTTCCACAACATAAATCGAGGCAAGCATATTTGTTAATAATAGTAAGCCTATCATAATGGAAGTAATAATCATACCGCTATTCAATTGTGGTATTCCCCAAGCAAAGATCTGTGGTACCGAAATACCATTTGTAGTTGGCGGAATACTTTTTCCTAGACGAAGCACAGCAAACAGCAGTGATCCAATGAGTAAACTTAGTAAAACAGAATATCTTCGAAGAAATGGGACACGACTTTTTGCCAATAATATCGTGATAATTAAAACACAAACCGCAGGTATAGCAACTGAAAAGTCTACTGAATCTTGTTTATACCCTATTCCAAAAATACCGTTCATAAATGCACCACTTAGTTGTGCAACTAATAATAATAAATAAGTTCCAGTGACAATTGGAGTAAACAGCTTCTTCAAATGATCGATCAATTTAAAAATGGCTAATAAGATAAATAAAACTCCGCTTAGTATCATCCCCATTTCAAGCTGTTGTAAACCCTCATATGTACCAAGATTTCCAGCTTCAACAATACTCGCATAAACGATAAACACACCCCACCATAATCCTGCTGGACCTTCCATTATCGGTAAACGATGACCTAATACTGCTTGTAATAGACCTGAAAGACCTAAAACGAATAAAGTTCTTTGTAGTAATGTAGCGATTTCTGCTTGGGGTAACCCAAAGGAATTTCCAATAACTATAGGAGCCACAACACTTGTTGTAATTATAAAAATCATCCATTGTAATGATGAAAATAATAACCTCATAAAAAACCTCCATCCTATCATATATATTCAATTCAGGAAATTGTTAGTATAATTACTCATATTAACATACATTCATTTTGCCACAATACATGGAATCATCTAAATGTTGATCTATATCATTAAACGTTGATTATATGCAATATTTCTAACTTCAAAAAGAAATAATAAAATAGCTAACCAATTGAGGTTAGCGGTATAAAATATTATATTGTTTTTTCTATTTTCATAAGTATGATCATATATTTTAGGATGTATTAGCACTAATTGTTGCTTTTTTTACTAAAAATGGACAGTATGAAGAGGCTTATGAAACCTCAAAAATTGTAAAAATAGAAAAGATACTTCCAACGCTAGTTTTAAACATGCTTACATATTAGAAAGAAAAGCATGCAAAAACAGTCTTGCGAACAGAGCCTATATTTAAGGTGTTTTATCTTTATTTACCTTTGCTCCATACGCTGTTACATATATAAGTGGAATGATTATTTCCGCAAAAGGTTCTGGTTTGCTAAATAAGGCAGAGAGGAATCCGAAATTACTGCTATCGTAGTTCGGCTTTTGTTCATAGTTATTCAGATCATTAGACGAAAACAGTGGAGTAAGCAAATATAGATTTCTCGCATTAGTATTTTCAATTATACCCTCAAAAATTTTTCCATATTTCGTTACAACCTTTACTTCCTCGTTTAATAGTTCATTCGCAAAAACAGCAGCTTCCGTTTTATTTACAGGATGATACCATTTTTCTTCTACGATGGTCTGGCTTGTATTATTTGTCACATTACACCATCACCTTAATTTTTTACAATTATCTTATGCAGCCAAGATCAAAAGTTACTTGACATAAGGAGAAAAAGAAAATATAGTATATGTTAATTTAATAAGGCTCTTTTCGAAAATATTGTTGCAATTGTCACCAAATTAGCATAGTAAGAAGGGGTATAATACGTTTGACATCGTTTTTCAAAAGAAAAGATGTCTAAGTGTTTATCACTTAATAAAAAACAACAATTAAGCGAAAACAGCTTTTATATTGTAAACGTTGATAAGGACTAGTAAAACGTTATGTGCTTTTTTAGAGAGGAAATTAATTGCTGGGAAATTTCTAAAGTACTCGTTTGAACCTACCTTTGAGTACTGTATCGAGTGATTATATTCACGAAGGTACAAGCGGATTGTAACCGTTATCAAATACAAGGGTGTTTACTACACTACATGTAGTAAACAAACTAGGGTGGTACCGCCGATAACCTCGGTCCCTTTTTGGGATTAGAGGTTTTTTATTTTGGTGTTATTATCTCATCGATTGTAGATTATTAATTCGGTACAGCTAACTTTTACGGCAGCTTGCTATTCTAATTTAGTTACAGTATAACAAAATTAATGAAATAAGCTGATAAGGCATTTTAGGAAGGTGGAGAATAATGGGTAAAGAAAAAAAGTTTGTTGAAGAAATAACATCAATGGATGAAGATTTTGCACAATGGTACACAGATATTGTTAAAAAAGCTGATTTAATCGATTACTCATCAGTGCGAGGTTCGATGATTATTCGTCCATATGGCTATGCTATTTGGGAAAATATTCGCCATATTTTAGATGTAAAAATAAAGGAAACAGGCCATGAAAATGTGTACATGCCATTATTTATACCAGAAAAGCTACTGCAAAAGGAAAAAGATCATATTGAAGGGTTTGCACCTGAAGTAGCGTGGGTTACTCATGGAGGCTCTGAAAAATTAGCTGAAAAGCTATGTGTCCGACCAACATCAGAAGTATTGTTCTGTGAGCATTATGCAAATATCATACACTCATACCGTGACCTACCAAAATTATATAATCAGTGGAGTAACGTCGTTCGTTGGGAAAAAACTACGAGGCCTTTTCTCAGATCACTTGAATTCCTTTGGCAAGAAGGTCACACTGCTCATGCAACAGATGAAGAGGCACATGAAGAAACTCGAAAAATGCTTGATGTATATACTGAAGTATGTGAGCAATTCCTTGCTATACCAGTCATTAAAGGTCAAAAAACAGAAAAAGAAAAATTTGCTGGAGCTAAATTCACGTATACAATAGAAAGTCTTATGCATGATGGCAAGGCGTTGCAAACTGGAACATCTCATCATCTAGGTGACAGCTTTGCAAAAGCATTTGGCATTCAATATACAGATCAAAGTGGAGAATTACAATACGTACATCAAACATCATGGGGAATAACTACACGTTTAATTGGTGCCCTTATAATGGTCCATGGTGATGACAGAGGGCTAGTGTTACCACCCAATATTGCGCCAACACAAGTGATGATTGTACCTATTGCACAGCATAAGGAAGGTGTTTTAGATAAGGCTTATGAACTGAAGAAAACACTTTCCTCTGACATTCGAATTGATATTGATGCCAGCGATAAAAAGCCAGGTTGGAAATTTAATGAACACGAAATGAAAGGGATACCTCTACGCCTTGAGATCGGCCCTAAGGATATTGAGAACAAACAAGTTGTTCTTGCAAGAAGAGATACGGGAGAAAAAGAAAAGGTACCAATGGAGAACTTAGCTACTGCTATTTCAGAGAAATTAATACAAATACAAGATCATTTATATAATAGGGCACTCTTAAATCGTCAATCTAAAACAACAACTGTAGAAAACATGGTACAATTTGAAAACTTTTTTAGTACCAACAATGGATTTGTTAAGGCCATGTGGTGTGGTAAGCAATCCTGTGAAGAAAAAATTAAAGAACACACTGGTGCAACTTCTAGATGTATCCCATTTGACCAAGAAAAGATTTCAGCAACCTGTGTATGTTGTAATAACGAGGCTAACCAAATGGTCTATTGGGCAAAGGCGTATTAACAATTTTAGGTGCTGGAAAAATCATTCCAGCACCTTTTCATAAGTCTAATTTTTTTTATCGAGCGGTTGGAAATACTCTTCTAACTGTTTCGTTAAAATCTGTAAAAAATCCTTCTACTGGTTCACCTCTATTTATCCTGTTACCATAATCGGTCATACGATTAATGAAATCAGGATTTGTTGACACATAAACATTATCAATATTTTTATCTTGAGCTCTAACCTTATCGGCTATGCGGCTTTCCAGCTTTTTCGTTGTAGTCCCTGTTGTATTATTATTTAATGTTGCTGCTACATAAGCATTATTGTTAGTAACAATAACATTGGCTCTTCTTACCTCTTTCATTGCAGTGATACGATCTGCTGCGTCTTGTGCCACTTCCATACGTGTTTCATTTGCAGTATTTGTACGATTGTTTGCATTATTGACACGCATTCTATCGTAAGTCACATTACGATTAGCAAGATTTCCTTCATATGCTATATTACGCCTAACTGCGCGGTTTTCATTATAAGTGACATTTCGTAAAGTGTTATTATCCCTAACATCTATTGCTTCTTCATTAGGTGCAGTATTACAAGCAAATAATAAAGGAACCGATAGCATCGCTACCGAAAATAGCTTCAGCTGTTTCAATAATATCAACTCCTTGAGAGTAAAATAAACTTACACCCTTAGAGTAGGCAAAATCAATTGCTCACATGCCTGACAGTTATTGTTAAACAAATCGTACACTTATTGTTGTTGTAAATTAGCCACTTCTTCAACAATTTGGTTAACATCAATACGTTCAAACAAGGCTGTTACATGATCAAGTTTACCTTGTTGAATTTCCGTATAAGCCCATGAAATATGATCTAATTGCAACATTTCTGCAATTTTCTTACATGAAAACGGCAAAAATGGTTGTAACAGCACTGATAAGTTTGTAATGATCTGTATACATGTAAATAGTGTCTGTTCACAATTTTTCTTATCTTCTTTAATTTGTATCCAAGGTTTTTGTTCGTCAAAGTACTTATTGCTTTGTCGTATAAACAAGAATATATCTTCAATTGCTCGTTTAAAATGACCTTGCTCGATACATTGTCCTATATGTTGGTATAAATTTTGCAGTTCACTCTTAATTGTTGCGTCAATATAACCTTCTGGCACATTTCCATCAAAGTACTTTTCGATAAACTTGAAGCTTCGATTAACAAAGTTTCCAAATGCTCCTAGCAATTCACTATTATGACTATATATAAATTCTCGCCATGAAAAATCAGTATCTCTATTTTCTGGTGCATTAATGAGTAAATAATATCTGATTGAATCTGGATCATACCGCTCAAGTAAATCCGGTATCCATACTGCCCAGTTTTTGCTCGTTGAAATTTTTCTTTTCTCAAGGGTCATATACTCACTTGAAAAAATATAATCTGGTAAACTTTTCTCTCCAAGACCTAATAATATTGCCGGCCAGATAATTGAATGAAACGGTATGTTATCCTTACCATGTACATAATATGTGGATGTTTCTTCATTCCAAAATCTTCGCCAATCATCATCATTGTTTTGTTTTCCCCATTGCATACTCGCAGACAAATAGCCTGTTACTGCTTCTATCCAAACATATATTTTCTTTTCATCATATCCTTCTAACGGTACAGGTACACCAATTGGTAAATCTCTAGTTGCTGCACGATCTCTCAGTCCTTCTAATAAATATCTCTCAGTTAATTGAACCGCATTTTCTCGCCAAGTTCCTTTGTGCTTTATAGGATTAAAAAATTCTTCAATTTGCTGTTGAATTGTCGATAATGCGAAATAAAAATGTTCAGTTGACCTAATTGTCGGTGTACTACCACAAAGCTTACATCTCTTTGCTCTTAATTCTATCGGTTCAAAAATTGCTGAACAAATTTCACATTGATCTCCTCTAGCATTATTTCCACAATTTGGACATTCCCCTTCAACATATCTATCCGGCAAAAATTGTTCGTCTATTTCACAATACACTTGTTCTTCAGACTTTGTGTACAATAAACCTTCTGCTAAAAGCTTTAGAAAAACTTGTTTAACAACTTCATGATGCTGCTGTTGATCAGTTCTAGTGTAAATATCATATGAAAACCCTAGCTTGGAAAAGCAATCGACAAACTCCTCATGATATCTATTAGTTATCATAGTCGGAGTAACCTTTTCATGTTTTGCTCTTATTGAGATAGGTGTTCCGTTACAATCACTTCCTGATACGTATAATACTTCTTTTCCTTTCAAACGGAAATATCTCGCTAATACATCTCCAGGTAACAATCCTGCAATATGTCCTACATGCAATGAACCATTAGCATAAGGCCATGCCCCACCAATAAAAATACTCATTAACAAACCTCCTACTATCACGTTATTTTCACATCTAGTTTTTTACACATTTGTTAAACACAACAGTTTTTGTTATACAACTGTGAAGTCAATCAAATTTGAACAACTGTTTAATTAGGTGGGGAAGGGAATTCCTAAATTGACATACCCTTACGCAAAGAGGGGATTCAATTCAGTGAAAAATAAAAACCCTCGCCCTAAAGACAATTTTGTCTAAGGACGAGGGAAAAATCTCGTGGTACCACCTTAATTCACTAATAATAACCTTTTATTATTAGCCTCAAACAGTACGGAGCAACAAACAATACTCTTATACCTTGACATTGATAACAGGTGCCAAATCCCGTCACAGCCTACTAAATAGTAATTTAAAGCCTCCATCGTTCAGTGTAAAGCTCAGAGACCATTGTTCAAACAATCTTTTCTTACTTCTTTTCAGCTACCGAAGCTCTCTGTTAAGAAAAAAATGCCCTACTTTTTCTCTTCAATGCCTTTAACTTACAATTTTAATCTTCTTTGTATAATATTACAAATGAGCAGGAAAGTAAACACGTTCCTTTATATTACTTGATATCAAATTGATTACGTATTATTTGCACTTTGTTATCCGTTTCGGTTAAATAATTAATAATTTTTTTATTATCATCATTTAAATGATCAATTGTTGCAGACATTTGTTGTAAACTAGCTGACGTTTGTTCAAGAAGTGCAGAAAACTCCTCTATTGAATTCTCATCATTTACTGTTTTTAATTGAACATTTTCTGATACTCCTGTAAGTTTTTCCATCCTGTTAGATAGTTCAACCAATGAGTGATAAATTTCGTTAAAGTAAGAAGTACTACTATTCGTTGTCTTCAAACTCATCGTTAATTTATCACTACTTTCCATGAGTTTTTCCTGAACTAAGCTGTTGCTGTCATTTATTTGTTTTAAATTATTTTCAATCTGTACGGTTGTTTGCTCAGTAACTTCAGCTAGCTTGCGGATTTCTTCAGCAACAATCGAAAATCCTCTCCCAGCATCTCCAGCTCTTGCAGCCTCAATAGATGCATTTAATGCGAGTAAATTAGTTTGCGAAGTGATTGATTTAATTGTATCAGTCAAACTATTTGAGTCATTAATTTTTTCAGTTAGTATTAGAAAAGTGTCATTCATCTCACGTACACTATTATGCAAATTATTCATTTCATGTGCTAATTCATTCATCTTATCAGTTCCTTCTTGTGCAACCGATTGAGCATTTTCAGAATCGTTCTTCACAATTTCTGATGTTTCATGAACTTCTGTGATGAGTGATCTAGTTTGCCTTAAATGATTAGCAATATCGAGTATATGATTTGTCTGTTTTTGACTACTAACCGATACTTCACTAATAGCAGTACTCATTTCATTTTGCGAAATAAGGTTTTGATTTAATTGTTCATAAGTTCTTTCTATATTATCAATCACTTCCTTTATGCTGTCCTGTAAGGTTGTCTTTTGTTTTGTTGATTTTCGTGCTTGAGCTTCGGTTGATTCAATGTGTTCATGCAAATTTCGATACTGCCTTTCACTCAAAGTTGTGAGTACTAACAGTAACACCCCTATTAGTATATACGTCAAGAATAGCGCTGCTGATGAATCTGAATAAAATGTCATGTCGCTAGGCTCGAAATATATTATGCCGATCAAAACAATAAAACCTAGTGTGTATCCAACTACAAATAGCCTCTTTTGTAATTGTATTGCTGAAAATACCGCTGTGTAAAAAGCAATAAGCAATATGGTAATTGTTGACTTACTAATTGGCAATATAATGATAGGTGGAATAAAACATAAAATAACTGCTATGTACGCATAAATTATTTCATTTTTAAACTTTTTATAGACGAGAAAAGTAATCGTGTTTAACATGATCGTACTAATATATAAAATAACTTTTACATTCCCACCGTCATTAACTAAAGCATTCAATAAGCCAGCTATGAGAGTAATTGAAAACGTCAAAAACATTAACAAATTTTTCGTTCTTACATCCTTAACCTTTAATGCTTCAACCTTTCCCATATCAATCTCCCCCCTTTTTTTATGCTGTTTCTTTTCGACTGTTGTTTTTGCACTAACCTTCAACTTCAATTGTTTTACATGATAGCTTCCAACATAATAAAAAAAATAACAACTACTTTGACGAAAATAACATTTACTTACTAGTAAGTAAATTATTAAGAAATAGTTATTCGAATAAGTTAATTATACATGATTCTTTTCTGAAGATTCATTCTAATTTTCATTATTTTTATTTTTTGTATTACCATGGTAAAAATGTATTAAACTATCTTTAAATAACAGAACTTCATCGCTTTCAGAATGATTAACAATTAAATATGTTGCTGCTTTTGGCATAGAAAAATTTTGTATTTCGACTTCTAACAACCGACCTTCTAACGTTTCACGAATAATCGTTGACCGAGGCAGAAAAGATATGCCTAGCCCCTCTTCAATAAATCGCTTCGTTACATTTACTTGAGTGACTTCCATTCTACGCATTTTAGCAAACCTATCTCTAAGTTGATGAAGAAGCCCCTCCCAATAATCCGGATGATTATGTGTGAAAATCAAATAATTATTTATAATCTCTTCTATATCAAATGGTATGCCTGCGTCAAAATCCCATCCATCATGAGGAATAACTAATACAACAGGATCATCAATAATTTTTGTTATTTGTAAAGATGAGTCTACAACGTATTTGCGAGATAAACCAATATCAACCTCCCTATTTTTCACAGCAGTAACTATGTCCTCTGATTCCATAACCTTTACAGCAATTTCTATTTCTCTATGTTTTTTAATAAACACTCTAAGTAGATTAGGAAGAATAGAAGCTGCTATTAATGGCGAGGAAGCAATCGTTAATTTGCGATTATAGCCCTGTCGCCAGCTTTCAAGTTCATCTATGCCAATTTCTAAACTTTGTACTACATTTTTCGCATATGGTAAAAACTTCATGCCTGTTGAAGTAAGTTCAATATTTCTTCCTTTTTTACTAAAAAGAGTAACACCAAGAAACCTTTCTAGGTTTTGAATATGGAAAGTTACAGTTGGTTGTGCCATGAATAATTTTTCTGAAGTAATACGAAAATTTTGATATTTTGCAGCAACAATAAATGTTTGGAGCCAACGAATATCCATAAAGTCCTCCTTTAATTAAATTTCCTTATTAATATACTTTATATTATTTAATATTCGTAATTAAAGCAACGTTATAAACTATTAGTATATTATGATTACCTAGGAGGAATGTATGTTGACAATGAACAAAGGGTTAGAAGGTGTTATCGTAGCAAATTCTGAAATTAGTTTTATTGACGGACACAAGGGGAAACTGATCTACCGAGGCTATCATGCACAAGAGTTGGCGGAAAATCATTCTTATGAAGAAATTGTTTATTTGCTTCTGTATGGAGAGCTACCAACAAATGATCAGTTAATACAATTACAAAATCAATTAACTGCATATCGTAACATACCAGAGGATGTTACGATCATTATCGATAAATTACCAGTTGAAATGGATATGATGAGTGTATTACGTACTGCTATTTCTTGTTTAGATGGACAATTAACTTATTGGCCTCCAGCTAAAAATGACGCAATTAGAGTTATTGCTCTGACTCCAACAATTATAGCTTACCGCTATCATCGTTTGACAAATACGAATTACATTGAACCTAATAAAACTTTAGATCATGTCTCTAATTATTTATACATGTTATCAGGAGCCATACCAAAGCAGGCACATGCAAAAGCATTATCAGCATACTTTATCCTTACAGCTGAACATGGAATGAATGCATCAACTTTTTCAGCACGAACGATCACATCAACACAATCTGACCTTATCTCAGCAATAGTTGGGGCGATAGGTGCGATGAAAGGACCACTACATGGCGGTGCACCTACAGATGTAGTTGACATGCTTAATGAGATTAACTCAAAACAATACGCTAACAGCTGGATAACTGAGCAACTTGAACAAGGAAGAAAAATTATGGGGTTTGGCCATAGAGTATATAAAACTCATGACCCTCGCGCATTTGCCTTAAGAAACATTGTTCAGCAACTAGTAAAGGACGATGACTGGTTTGACTTAGCAATTCATGTCGAAGAGGAGGCAATTGCTTTACTTGAAAAATATAAGCCTGGACGTAAGTTATATACAAATGTAGAATTTTATGCAGCAGCTGTGCTCCGGGCAGTGAAGATGCCTGTAAACCTTTATACACCAACATTTACAGCAAGTAGAATGGCAGGTTGGACGGCACATGTATTAGAACAAGCTGCAAACAATAGAATCATCCGTCCAAAAGCTCAATATATTGGACATATCCCTAGTTAAAAAAGCTATCTGACCAATGTCACCATTCCCCACATTCTATGGGTAGCGGTGACATTGTCATCTAGCTCAAATCCATTATAAAATTCCTACGATGGCTCCACCTAAGGCTGCTAATATAACGACAAGCCATGCTGGAACTTTCCAATAAACGAGTAATGTAAATGCTGCAATTGCAAGTGCAAAATCAACGGGTGTAGCTATAGCACTAGTAAAAATTGGATCGTAAAGAGCAGCTAATAAAATTCCTAATACACCTGCATTTACTCCCATTAACACAGACTGTATATAAGGATACTTACGAATCATGTCCCAGAATGGTAATGTTCCAATAATAAGTAAAAATGATGGCAAAAATATCGCAATTGTAGCTATTGTAGCACCTTTCCATCCGTTAATAATTGCACCTAAATACCCTGAAAAAGTAAATAATGGACCAGGTACTGCCTGCGCTGCTCCATATCCAGCTAAAAAGGTTTCCTTAGTAATCCAACCGCTAGGAACAACTTCTCTTTCTAACATTGGTAATACAACATGACCACCACCAAAAACGAGTGATCCTACGCGATAAAACGTATCGAAAATGGCAAGCGATTGACTTGCTGATAGTTGTCTAAGGATAGGAAGCCCTATTAATAAACCAAAGAATAATACCCAAGCAAAAACACCAATTTTGCGATTAATCCCAACTTTTAACTCTTTCATAGGAGAGTTTTGTTTGTTTTTATAAAGAATTAATCCCACCAAACCAGCAATTAATATTAATGCTAGTTGACTTATGGCTGTCGGCAAAATGAGTATAAATATAGCGCTCAATATTGCTATAGTTATTCTAGGTCGGTCTGGAGCTAGCTTTTTCCCCATGTTCATGATAGCCTGGGCAACAACTGCCACCGCCACAATCTTCAGCCCATGTATCCAGCCTGCACCACCTAAGTCAAAGCTTTGATATATATAAGCGAACAGGACGAGGGCAATAACAGATGGGAGTGTAAACCCTAACCATGAAATCACTCCACCTAGCAAGCCACCACGAATCATCCCAATCGCAATCCCCACCTGACTACTCGCTGGTCCAGGAAGAAACTGACAAAGAGCAACTAAATTAGCATAGCTATGATCATCCAGCCATTTTCTTTTTTTGACGTATTCATTTTGGAAAAACCCCAAATGGGCTACAGGTCCTCCAAACGAGGTGAATCCTAATAAAGATGAGATTTTGAAAATTTCTCGTAACCTCTTCCCTTTAGATGGTTCATTGTTAAGACTATTCATAAATGTGCAACCTCCAAAAAGATGTATGTATTAAAGTTAGAATAAGTTCCTCATATTAAGCTTGTTAGATTTAAATTGTTGTTGTTCATACAGCACGATATGACTAGAGTGTTGTGGGATCTACTCTCCTACAACTTTTTTAGAGTAATTTAGTAAAGGCTGTTTTCGCATTGTTATTTTTCGTACTAACATTTATACATATACACAACTAGAGTTTATAGCATCTTTTCTTTGCTAAAATGATGAAAAAAATGTTACTGACCAAATTTCGTAGCAATAGCAACAAATTTACGTAATGAGCCTTAGTAAAGGTAGGAACATAGTATACTAAAAGCTTGTTACGCTTTAGTTATTGTTTTTCTTATTAGGAAATAAACAAGTAAACAACTAGAGTTCGTGGCAACTTCTCTTCTATAAAACCGATGACCAACCTATAAAGCCACTTCTTTATGTACCAATTTGTTATAATAACTACAAATATGCCGAAAAGAATCCTACTAAAAAAACCTATATAAACATATTATAGACTTACTTATATTAAGCTGTAGTTAAAAAAATGTAAAGATTAATCTGTTTGTCATATATCATCCTCACAAATTTAACATATAATACATTTCTTTGTTATTGACTGTTTTCTAGCTAATTATCGGTGTGAACGTAAAATAAAGATTAATGGAATATTGTGTTAAAATATAATATAAATAATAGATATTTTTCAATTAACAATAGTGATCTATTAAAGGGGAAATTTACAAATGAAACAAGTTTTTGCATTTGAAAAAGAGGATAAAGTTAAAGATATTAAAGATAATGCTCATTATTTATTTAATGCTCTAAAGAGTTATCGCAAAATATTAGAAGATAACTACTCGTTATCTCAGGTGCCAAAAGGTGTAGTTTGGACATCAGAAGACCTTGTTACTAGCTTTTTCTCAAATATACCGATACCAGCATTCACCAAGCAAGATGTAATATATATGACTCCAGATGTAGACGAATGGAAGAAATTATTTATCCGCCAGTTAGAAGACAAAGGCCTTCCACACATACATAGTTTCTATAACAATCTCTCAATTGAACATATATTGGTGATTTTAGCACATGAACTTACACATCACTCTGATTTGTTTCTTGGAGATTTTGATGATGACCGTGAAGACGACTATTGGTTTGAAGAAGGAATGTGCTTCTACATACCAAGAAAGCATTTATTAAGCGAAAAAGACTTTCAAGAAGTATTTCAAGTTGAAAATGAGTTAGTCAACGTATTTAGTGAGAAATACGGCGGACATTCTATCGAAGATTTTGGATATAATTCATATGAAGGCAGTTTGGCTAGTATAATGTTTGATTACTGGAGAAGCAGTTTACTAGTAAAGAACCTAGTAGAAGAAAGAGCACATGGAGATATACAACATATTTTCACCCTGTATCGCAATTGGGATTTTGAAGGTAGAAAAATACCTTTAAGAGAATATTTCCTTAAGCAATTATAATCAACTTTTTTTATACATAATTAACGTATTATAGTTAAACGAAAGAAAAAAGGATGACACTGAAAAGGTCATCCTTTTTTCTATCATTTGTTATTGTTGTAATAACATATAAATCACTTTCGCTGCTTGTGCACGTGTAGCAGTATTGCTTGGACCAAAAGAACCATCTAGGTAACCGGTCATCATGCCTAGCTCATTTGCTGAGGTAACATAGTCTTTTGCCCAATCCCCAATACTACTTGCATCACTGTATGATAATTCTGTAGACGGCGTGTGTGTTGTATCCATCTTCACATTATAAGCACGTATTAACATAGCTGCTGCTTGTTCACGAGTAATTGATGCACTTGGGTCAAATATTGTTGATGTTTTCCCTGTTACAATGCCTGCTTCAAACGCTGCAGTAATTTCTGCTGCTTGTTCAGCTGAGACATCTTTAAATGGTGATTCATTTGTAGAAGTTAAACCAAGAGAGCGTACAATTAATGATGCAAATTGAGCACGAGTGACATTTGCATTCGGGTCAAATATTGTTGCTGATTTTCCCTTGATGATTTCCATAGCTGTCAATTCATCAATATACTGTTTCGCCCAATGATTTTCAGGTACATCAGTAAATTGTTTGCTTTCAGTATCACTTTCGTTATCGTTGTTGTTATTCTCGTTGTCATCAGTGTTATTTTCGTTATTTTCGTTGTCGTCGTCACCTTGCTGATCTCCAACTAAATCGATTGAGAATTTCGCAAAACCACTTTCAAGTGTTTCAATATAAGCGATTTTTTCTCCCTCTAAATATTTTGTAGCTTCAGGAGAAGTCTCAAATGTTACATTCAGCTCAGAGTTAATTGGTGCAAATGACCAATTCATATCAGCTGAAGGGTTAATCGTTTGTTTATCTAAAATGTAATTGATTATCGCTTGGCGGTTTTCATCCGGTGATTCAATGATAACTTTGTCAGCACTAATACCAGGGAAATTACCACCACCAGTAGCTCGATAGTTATTTGTTACGACAATAAACTTCTGTTCACTTGAAACTTCTTTGCCTTCAAATTGTAAATTTACGATACGGCTTGCATCTGGATTAACGATATTTCCTTTATCATCATACTTTGCAGGTTGTGTTACATCGACTTGATAAGAAACACCATCAATTACGTCAAAGTTATAAGTCGGGAATGCTACATTAATTAACTCTTGCTCTTCAGTAGAAGATGCATCAATTTGATTAAATTGTCCAGCTGACATTTCAAGCCATTCTTTCACATCCGCCCCATTAATAAGAAGAGCTTGCAGCGTATTAGGATATAAATACATATCTGCTACATTTTTAATCGCAATTTCTCCTGCTGGAACATCAGTGTAATAAGTCGCTCCTCCACGTCCACCAGCTTTGAAAGGTGCACCTGCCGAAAGAATCGGTAAGCCCTCATATTCAGTACCTTGAACATAGTTTTCGACATACCATTTTTGTGCATTCGTTACAATTTGGATTGAAGGATCATCTTGAACGAGCGCAAAATAGCTATTAATTGGTGCTGTTGTCGTTCCTACTGGACTGTTAACCCATTCAATAGTTCCCTCGTGTTCCTCATGCACTGCGTCAACAATTGATTGATCTGCATCAACTAATGGCGTATTTGATTCTTTATCATAGATAGCTTGTACAGAAGATTGTGAATCTACAACAGTCCAACTATCATCTTTCTTTTCAAGTGTGAAATCAATCAATCCTAAATGATTTCCCCAGTAACCTGGCATAACAGACGCTACACCGTTAATTTTACCAGTTTCAACATCAACACCCTCTATGTCTGCATATGTTTCACTCGGGAAGACGGAATGAGAATGTCCAAATAGAATTGCATCTATACCTTCTACTTTACTTAATTCAAATGTAGCATTTTCTTGCATTCCTTCATCGGTTGCTTTCCCTATGCCTGAGTGAGGGATGGCAACAATGATATCAGCACCCTTTTCTTTCATTTCAGGGACAAACTTTTCTGCAGTTTCTATGATATCTTTTGCGATGACTTTACCTTCAAGATTTTTCTTATCCCAGTTCATAATTTGAGGAGGTGTAAATCCAATGACACCTACTTTTAATGTATGTGTTTCGCCATCTTCATCGACAACTTCACGGTCTAAAATAAGGTATGGTGTGAAATAATTCTCATCATTTGTTGCATCACCATCTTGATCGTCAATGTAAACGTTCGCATTTACATACGGAAAATTTGAACCTTTTAAGCTTGTCCCTAAAAAGTCTAAACCGTAATTAAATTCATGATTCCCAATATTACCAGCATCATAATCTAATAAGTTCATCGCTTTATATACAGGATGTGTTTCACCATCTTCAAGCACATCGACTTTTGCGACATAATCACCTAAAGGATTTCCTTGAATGAGATCCCCATTATCGAATAATAAACTGTTTTTCGCTTCCTCACGTGCTTGCTTAATCAATGTTGCTGTTTTTGCAAGCCCAAAGTCTTGAACTTCTGCATCTTTATAATAATCGTAGTTTACTAGATTTACGTGTATGTCTGTTGTTTCCATTACTCTTAGCTTAACGATATCTTCATTTTCAGCTGCATGAGTTACAGCTGGCGCCATTTGTGGCAAAGTCATACTAAGAGCTAAAGCGGTACTAAGTGCTAGTTTTTTCTTAGATTTTATCATCTAACGTACCTTCCCTTCTAATAATACAAATTAAATGCATATGTATTATAACAAAAAAAACAAAAAACTTGATAATTATTTTTCTTTTTACGAAAAATTAACAAGTTAGACGCAATTCAACATATGTAAAGGAGTATTAAATAACATGCTTAAATCACTCCTCATATATTCTTATTAAAAGCTGATTTCGGATTAAGAGCTAAGAACCTCGGCATTTATCCACCTTTAAAGACTAGTAAAATGATCTATATTACACGTCAGTTGCTCATATTTAAGTGAACAAAGCAACAAAGTTTTAGCAAAGAGACTTACGAAAAAAAATCGTCAGTATAAAATTAATATTTAATAATAGAATTTCCATTTTCCGATCTTATGCTAATTCGTCTTGGAAAAGTATGAGTTGGTTGCTCATAAGATTTTGCCATCGGTAAGTGTGTTTCATAACTTTCAGCAGTATAGGGTGTAAGAGTATTATTAGCGCTAGTTGGTATAATTAATTGATTTTCAGTTTGGCTTACACATAGATCAACTTCTTTACTATCCATAGGTTGACCTTGTTCGACTACTTGTATTTTTCCATCATTATTAAACTTTAATGAGGAAAGATTTCTTTTATTCATGTAAACTCTTTTTTTCATCTTTATTTCACCTCTATTCCTGCTTCTAGATGTTAACCTACTCTTCTTTAAAAGACTGCACTAAATTTTCAAGTTCTTCACGATTATGTGTAATCATGCCTTCTAAACGGTCTACTAAACCCTGGATATCTTTATGATTAGTCGTTCCGTTAGATGAAAAATGCTGAAATAACAACACAATTGCATATGCAACAGCTGAATTATCAACATATACAAATGAATTTCCACTCTTTATAATTTTTGAGTTTCCATTTTCATTTCTAAGGTCTGCTGTTAAAAGACTTTCAATTTGCTTCGAAAATTCACTCATATATTTTGCTACAGTTTTATCAATAAGCTGCTCAACTTCTCTTTGGTTTATCACCCTTAAATCCCCCCTTTGTTTATATGTATACGAAAAGATTTGGCTTCTTGTATAGACAGCCTCCTATTTTGTCGTGAAAATATTCATGTTTTTACATTTTCAATAGAATTTCCTTATTGGTACTTGTTCACACACTTGATAGTAATAACAATTAGATTTGTTTACTACCGCTTCTATCGTAACTTCATTGGTATTTTAACTACATTGCCACAGCTAATTGGACATATAAGTTAGTGGAGATTGTTTTAAGAAGAAAAGTATCAAAAATCTTTCTGTAAACGAGTTTATGTCCGAGTACGAAAAATATAAATCATTATGCCGGAATTCATGACTGTTAATGAATCAGGTGGTGACAAACCTCCACCTGATTAATAAACTTTCTAATAGAAATGAGGTCTTTCAACTATTACGATTCAGTTTGATGGGACTTTAGCATTTAAGCTAGTTTAAATATCCAAAGTAATATAATTACAACTATCAAACTGATGCATACATTTTCAACTTAATCCTTGTCATCTTTTTTACCTTTTTTGCAAAACTCGATACTAGAAGCTCCGTTTTTAACCTCAATTTCATCTTTATCTAGCTGTGCTTGTGCCTGAGCTTGTAATTGCGCCTGAGCCTGAAGCTGTGCTTGTAATTGCGCTTGAAATTGTGCTTGTGCTTCTAATTGAGCTTGGAGTTGTGCCTGTAACTCAATAATCTTATTAAACACATCATCTCTACTTCCCATGCCTTCTCCCCTCCTTTATTTCTAAATAAAGAACTATCAATTAAGCGTCTGCTTTATGGCACCACCAGTCAGGTAATTCAATAGATGAAGTTCCATTTTTTACCCAAACTTTGTCTTTATCAACTTGTGCTTGTGCTTGAGCCTGAGCTTGAGCTTGGAGCTGCGCTTGAAGTTGCGCTTGAATCTCTGCTTGTAATTGTAATTGTGCCTGGAATTGCGCTTGGAGCTGAGCTAAAATCGCAAGCAACTTGTCGTAATCTTTATCTGTATATTCCATTTCTTTCCCTCCTTCTATAGCGGATTTACTTACACTACCAAGGTATGTCTATATTGAAATATAGCAACGGCATCTGTTCTATATAAAATAAAATGGTCAAAATCATTAATTTTAATAGACATTATAGTTTATAATTTTTACATTTTATTGAATTTTGTTATTTTTAGCATGAATAGTTTATGCTATCGGAGAATATGTACATATGTATTTTCTATTCGAGAGGATGGTTTGCGTGTGGTATGCAAAAGAAGTGAATGACATCGCTACTGAGTTAGACACAAATCTCGATTCAGGCCTATCTAGTATTGAAGCTAAACAACGACTAGAGCGTAATGGGGCAAATGAATTTAAAGAGCAACAAGAATCAACTTTGTTGCAGTTATTATGGGGACAAATTAATAGTGCTTTAATCTATATTCTACTAGCTGCGGCTATCGTTTCATTTATCGTCGGGGAGATTAGCGATGCAATTGTCATTTTTATTGTCATCGCTATCAATGCAGTACTTGGAGTTATTCAAGAATCTAAGGCAGAAAAAGCATTGGAAGAATTAACAAAAATGTCAACACCTAAAGCTATTGTGAAACGTGACGGCATCATTCAAGAAATCCCTTCCAAAAATATTGTAATAGGAGACATTGTCGTCATAGATACTGGACGTTACATTCCAGCAGATATTAGGTTTTTCGAAACTGTAAACTTAAAGGTTGAAGAGTCTGCTCTAACAGGGGAGTCCCTTCCAGTTGAAAAAGACTCAGAGTGTTTAAGTACTAATAATATTCCTCTTTCAATTCAACAAAATATGGGATTTATGTCTACTCTTTCTACTTACGGAAGGGGATTAGGTATCGTAATAGGTACTGGCATGAATACAGAGATAGGCAAAATTGCTAACCTATTAAGAGAGCAAAAAAAGTCGTTAACCCCCTTACAGAAAAAATTAGATGAGCTTGGAAAACTACTAGGCTATGCAGCAATTATCATTTCTATGTTCGTTTTTCTTATAGGTTTTTTTCAAGAAAGAAATGTAACAGAGATTTTTCTAATAGCTGTGAGTTTAGCCGTGGCAGCTATACCAGAAGGCCTACCTGCAATTGTTACGATTGTTCTAGCTCTTGGCGTTCAAAGACTAATCAAAAAGAATGCGATTGTAAGAAAGCTTCCTGCAGTAGAAACATTAGGATCTGTTAGTGTCATATGTTCAGATAAAACTGGCACATTAACTCAAAATAAAATGACGGTTACTAAAACTTTTATTAATGGGAAATACATAGACTGGTCGGACTTAAATGGTCAATTAAAGTCCTCAAATATGTTAATAAAAGTCATGCTATTATGTAATGATGCATCATTATCTGAGAAAGAACAAACAGGTGACCCTACTGAAGTAGCACTCCTCATAGCAGGAAAATATTTTCAGTATTCAAAAGATGATTTTGATCATCGTTTTAAACGATTATACGAAATACCATTTGACTCTGAACGAAAATTGATGACAACAGTGCATCGTGTTAACGAAGATGTTCTTATGTTGACAAAAGGGGCTCTTGAGAATATCCTTCTGAAATCAACTAACATCTTAATTGATGATCAAATTTGTACTATGTCAAATGATAACCGAGACAATATTCTTGAACAAGCTAAAGAAATGGCAAACGCTTCTCTACGCGTATTAGCCTTCGCTTATAAAATGATAACGAATGAGAAGAAATATGATGAAATTCAAGAAGATCAATTTATATTTATTGGACTCGTAGGTATGATTGATCCTCCTCGTTTAGATGTAAAAGAATCAATTGAGCTTTGTAAAAAAGCAGGCGTAAGGCTAGTGATGATAACTGGAGATAACCATAAGACTGCGTTAGCTATATCAAAACAATTAGGAATAGCTGAACATGAACACGAAACAATGACAGGTCAAGAGCTCGATAAGTTAACAGCGTTGCAATTAAAATCGCGCATATTAGACACTAAAGTGTTTGCTCGTGTTTCACCTGAACATAAAGTGCGTATCGTTGATGCACTTAGATCTAATGGCAATATTGTAGCAATGACTGGAGATGGAGTTAACGATGCACCTTCACTCAAAAAAGCTGATGTAGGTGTAGCGATGGGGATAACAGGTACAGATGTAGCAAAAGGAGCATCGGATATTATTTTAACTGATGATCGCTTTTCAACAATTGTATCAGCAGTTAAAGAAGGTAGGAATATATATGTAAATATTAAAAAGTCGATCCTTTATTTGCTGTCGTGTAATTTAGGGGAAATTGTGGCACTCGTTTTTGGTATTCTAATGGGTTGGCCAGCCCCTTTAACTGCCATCCATATTCTATGGGTAAACTTAATTACCGACACTCTCCCAGCAATTGCTCTTGGCTTTGAAAAAGGTAATGCAGATGTAATGAATCATAAACCTAGAGATCCGAAACAACGAATCATAACAAATAAAGAAATTAGATACACACTACTTAATGGGTTGGTTATAGGTATTGCTACATTAGTTGCATTTTCAATAGGATTAAACGGTGAAGTAAGTTTTCTTACAGAACAATCACAATTATCAGCTGAATCAATTATTCGCGCACAAACGATGGCATTTCTAACATTAAGCTTTGCTCAGCTTTTCCATTCTTTTAATTTAAAACATGAGAAAGAAACTATCTTTCAAAAAGGATTTTTCTCAAATAAATATTTAATAGGAGCTTTTATCGTCGGGTTCGGAATACAAGTTCTATTAGTCAAAATACCTTTTTTCCATCCATTCATTAACCTTACTTACCTATCACTAGAGCAATGGTTTATCGTTATTGTCATTGCTATCATTCCAATTATTGTTAACGAAATTAGCAAATTACTAATAAGTAAGTATCTTTTACTTAGGCAATGATGAAAAAGCTCCCTGATGTTGATGTCAGGGAGCTTTGATTGATTGTTTTATACTAATATTTACGTATTAATAAACTTCTTTAACCATTCATCAAATTCTTCTCTCGTTTTCTTTTCACCATCTACATACATGTCGATAGTTTCCTCTTTATAGAAAAAGTAAATTTTATAATGCTTATCATTATGTTTTCCTTGAAACAGCATTACATTATAATCATCGCTCTCAAATGTCCATGCTAGATCTTCAAATTTGTTATTAAACAAATCATACAATCCCTCGCCATTTGGAGCTTTAAATTTTGCCATTTGCATCTTCATTTTCTCTTCTAGATTTTCCATATCTTTACTCGGCTGTTCTTCAGTTTTCTTGGTACCTTTTGATTCTGCTATAAGGACTTCATCAGTCATTTTCGCAAAAGCCCCTTCATTTAATAAAAACCCACCACCTAGTATAGACATTACGAACATACTAACAACTAACATGTTTATCATGCTGGCTAACCTCCTAATTGTATACAGTAGTTTAAATTCCCGTTGTTATTATTCACAATTACCATCATTGTATTCACTTAGACAAATATAAGATTAGCTGACTAGTAGCTTGTTATTTAACCTTCTTGAAGAATTCTCTTATTACCTCGTGCTTATAACATGCGTGGAGCTAGAAGCTAAAACGCACCTCTGTCAGCTCCGACATGCACTGAGAATTCACTTTCCGTCTTCGAATGTGTCGATGAAGTGACACGCTTCTGCTTGATAAAAGAAATTATGAAGCTCGCTGCTTTGCCTGAGCATACATGAAGATACCTTAAGCAATGCCTCAACTGCATCGTTTATCCCTTCTTAGTCATACTGCGATATACAATATATTTGCGATTTAAATATGTAAGAGGAACACTCCATACGTGTACAAGCCTCGTAAATGGCCAAATCGCAAAAAGTGCTACTGCACTGATGATATGTATCTTAAAGCCGAACGGTGCGCCTATCATCAGCTCAGGAATTGGTCGAAACATTAAAATCCCTCTTATCCACGGTCCAATGTATTCTCGATAATCAAATTCTCCTCCTGTTGCCGTATAACCAACTGTATTTGTAAAGCCGGTAAGAACAACTGCCCCTAAGAGAACTAACACGACCAAATCGCTTTTTGAACTGTTAACTAAAATTCTACGTACAGTGATCCTTCTCAAAAATAATAAAAAACCACCAACTACGGTAGCTACACCAGCTGCACCGCCAAACCACACTGCCCCGAAGTGATACATTTCCTCTGAAATTCCAACATAATCATAAAATCCCTTTGGAACGAGCAACCCTGCAACATGGCCAAAGAAAACGATAATAATTCCCCAATGAAAAAGTAAACTACCCCATTTTAATTTCTTCTTTTCCAAAAACTCACTAGATTTCGCTGACCACCCAAACTGATCTGTGTTGTACCGATAAATATGGCCCAACACAAATATGGCTATGACAATATAAGGGTATATTAACCACCAAAATTGATCCCAAAATGACATTTCCAACCCTCCATGGACTTATTGAGAATCACTTTATACTCAAGCTATCCTGCCTGTTTTTGTTCTATTAGTGAATCAATAGCTAGTATACAACCGTTTAATACATGCTCATAAGGACTTGCTAGTCTTGTTAATTCCTTCTGTAAACGCTCTATCGATTTCCTATGAATATTAAACATTTTCATAGCACTCTCTTCAGAAGCTTCCGATGCGAATTCTAAAATTAAAGGAAAAAAGTCGGGTAATTCATCATTTTTGATATAAAAGTCCTCTTTCGCAAATTCAAACCTAAGTTTCACGAATGCTTGACCTCTTTCACGGTTATCACCAAACACGTCATACGTTAAATACAGTGTTGTTTTGTCATTAAAATCAAAAGTGTTGACATATGTTTCACACAACTCAGTCAAACAATGATTGGTTGTATATTGAATAAAATTAGTATATGCTTGCTGCACTTTGTTATCGCCAATGCTATGAATTGCTTTAATAATCTCTTCATCACCCACCCATTCTTTTGAAGGGTAATGTAAAAAAATCGATGCAAGTTTAAATATAGTCTTACTGTCTTCCATCTTGAGCATGCTGTATATCACTCCAATACTTTTCTCCATACAAATATAAATCCTCGTTATTCTCACTCACACTACAATCATTACAACCTTCCATAAAGTCATAACCAGTTGACCCTTGACCAAAATACATATCTCCAACTTTTTCTTTATGAGATGAGGGTATTACGTATCGATCGGAGTATTTCGCAATAGCAGCCAGCTCATACATGTCACGAGCTGACTGTTCGGTTAAGCCAGCTGACTCTAAAATATTTGAGTCAAATGATTTTTGGATATTTACACTTCTCATATAGCTTCTCATCGCCACTAATTTTTTTAATACAGCCTCTATAACCGCTGTATCTCCAGCACTTAATAGATTAGCCAAATATTCAATTGGAATGCGAAATTGTTTAATTGTAGGAAACACAATTCTTGGATCAATTGAGTCAACTTGACCACCGAGTGCATCCATCATCGGACTAAGTGGCGGTACGTACCAAACCATCGGTAACGTACGATATTCAGGATGAAGTGGAAGTGCAATCTTTTGTTCAATAGCTAGCTTATACACAGGTGATCTTTGAGCCGCTTCAATCCAGTCTTCTGAAATTCCCTCATTTATTGCATTACGTATAACTTCCGGATCATGTGGGTCTAAGAAAATATCCAACTGAGATTCATATAACTTTTTCTCATCACTTACAGAAGCTGCTTCTTTCACACGTTCTTCATCATAAAAGACTAGGCCTATATATCGAAGCCTTCCAACACACGTTTCAGAGCAAATTGTTGGTAAACCACTTTCTATTCTCGGAAAGCAAAATGTACATTTTTCTGCCTTCTTCGTTTTCCAATTAAAATATACTTTCTTATATGGGCAACCCGTCATACAAAATCGCCAGCTCCGACACGAGTCTTGATCAACTAAGACTATGCCATCTTCATCTCTTTTATAAATTGATCCAGAAGGACATGATGATACACAAGGTGGGTTAAGACAATGTTCACAAATACGTGGTAAATACATCATGAACGATTGTTCATATTCAAACTTGATTTTGTCCTCAATCCCTTGTATATTAGGATCATTTTCACCTGTAATATGAACACCTGCTAAATCATCTTCCCAGTTTGGCCCCCACTGTATATCCATATAGTCACCTGTTAACTGTGATTTCGGTCGTGCCACAGGCTGATGCTCACGCTCTGGACTATTAATCAATGTTTCATAATCGTAAGTCCAAGGTTCATAATAGTCATCAATTTGTGTCAAATCCTTGTTATAAAAAATGTTGAGAAGCTTACTCGCTCGGCCACCAGCCTTCAGCTCCAATTTTCCGTTCTTTACTTCCCATCCCCCTTTATGAGTTTCCTGATTTTCCCACTCTTTCGGGTAACCAATGCCAGGTTTTGTTTCGACATTGTTCCACCACATATATTCAGCACCAGGGCGATTTGTCCATGTATTATTACAAGTAACACTACATGTATGACATCCAATACACTTATCTAAATTCATAACCATTCCAAATTGCGCTTTAACTTTCAAGCCAGTTCACCTCACCCTTCTCTAGCCTGCGGATCATGACCATTTCATCTCGCTGATTACCTGTTGGGCCGTAATAATTAAAGCCATAACTTAGCTGTGCATATCCACCAATCATTTGTGTAGGTTTAATATGGATTCTCGTTGGACTGTTAAATGTTCCTCCTCGCAACTTCGTAGTTGGTGAACCTGGCACATTAATCGTTCTGTCCTGGACGTGATACATATAAGCTACCCCTCTAGGCAAACGATGACTTGTAACTGCTCGTGCAACTACGACACCATTTCTGTTATACATCTCTAGCCAATCGTTATCGTTAATCCCTGCAGTATTGGCATCTTCATAATTAAGCCAGACGTGTGGACCACCTCTAAATAAAGTAAGCATCGGTAACGTATCACCATAAGTACTGTGATATGACCATTTAAAATGTGGTGTTAAATAACGCAACTCAATTTCATTACCGTGATTCGGTCGGTGATCTTGATCTAAAAATGCTAATTTACGAAGAGGTGCTTTAAATGTAGGTAGTTCTTCACCAAATTCTAGTATGGTTTCATGGTCTAAATAGAAATGTTGTCTACCCGTTAATGTTCTCCATGGTATGAGACGTTCTACATTTGTCGTAAAAGGTGAATAACGTCTATTTCCAGTCTCTGTACCGCTAAATACTGGTGATGAAATGACTTTTTGAGGCTGAGCAGTTATTTCATCAAAGGAAATGTGCTCTTCTGCACGTTCGATAGCCAAATCTTTTAACTGCTGCCCAGTTTTCTTCTCCATGACATCCCATGCTTTCATTGCTAGAGAGCCGTTCGTTGTACTAGACAACGTTAGTATCGTTTCAGCTACATTTCGATCCGTATACAGACTCGGACAATCTTTGTAATCCTTTGTTTGTCTTGCTACACCATTTATTGCTTTTAACTTTTCATACTCTTCCTTTGCATCCCAACCAATACCCTTAGCACCAATGCTATCCTTAATTACACCACCTAATGCAATATATTTCTCATATACCTTCGTGTACTCCCGTTCTACAACGTGTATACGCGGTAAATTTACACCAGGCTCTGGTTCTACATCACCATGCTTCCAATCAGGTATTTGTCCAAATAATTGTGAAATTTCATCTTTCGTATCATGTAATAAAGGTGTTGCAACAATATCTTTCGTTGGCTCTGGAAAAATCTCTTCTGCTAATTCAGATAATTTTTTCGCCAGATTTTTGAATGTATCCCAATCAGACTTACTTTCCCAAGGGGGTGCTATCGCTGGATTAAACGGATGTACAAATGGATGCATGTCAGTGCTACTAATATCATATTTCTCATACCAAGTAGCAGCAGGCAGTACAATATCCGAATACAACCCCGTTCCAGTCATACGAAAATCTATATTAACTAACAAATCGAGTTTCCCTTCAGCTGAAATTTCTTGACTATCGACTTCAGCAGTATGTAATTCATCATTTGCAACACTTAAAGAACCATGGTGTGTTCCTAAGAGGTGTTTCAAAAAATACTCATGACCTTTAGCAGAACTGCCTAATAAATTAGCACGCCATACAATTAATGACCTCGGAAAATTAGCAGGATTACTCGGATTTTCAATAGCAAACTTAAGTTTGCCGTTTTTTAAATTATCTACTACATACTTCACAGCTTCATCATTTGTCTTTGCGTTAGCTTTTTTATAAAGATGTATACTATTTTCCTGAAATTGTGGATAGGAGGGAAGCCACCCTAATCTAGCCGCTAACGCATTATAATCTGCTAAATGTTCATATCTTGGTTTATCAATCGTTGGAGAGATATGGTCATCAACTGATTGATCCTCATACCTCCACTGCTCTGTTGCAAAGTAAAAAAATGATGTACCATTCTGTAAGCGTGGTGGTCCACCCCAATCACGTGCAGTTGCAACGGTTTGCCAGCCTTCTAATGGCCTCACCTTCTCTTGCCCTACATAATGAGCCCATCCGCCACCATTCACACCTTGAGATCCAGTTAGCAATACAAGATTTAGCACCGCTCGATAAATGACATCTGAATGATACCAATGGTTAATTCCAGAACCCATAATAATCATGGATCGACCATTTGAATCAATTGCATTTTGCGCAAACTCACGTGCAATTTGTGCAACAACCTCTTTGTTAATCCCCGTTTTATCTTCCTGCCAGGCTGGGGTATATGGCTTTGGATCATCATAATTTGTTGGATAATCTCCTGGTAAATTACGACTTACGCCTGTTTTTGCAAGTAATAAATCAAATACAGTTGTCACATATTGAACTTGGCCATCTCCATCACTAACTATTCTTACAGGTATAGTCCGTTCAAGTGTTGTTTTCTCATTTTCATCAAAATAAGGAATTGTTATCGAAAGCAGTTCATCTTCATTATTAAGAAGCGTTAATAATGGTGAAATAGACTGTCCATCTTCTGATGACTGTTGTAAGTTAAGATTCCAGTTACCATTATCCTCCCAACGATGTCCTATTGTTCCATTAGGTATAAGAAGTTGATTAGTTTCACTATCTATAACGACTGGCTTCCATTCGGCATGAGCTATATTCTGTCCAATATCACTAGCCCTTAAGAAACGATTAGCTACATAGGATTCTCCTTTTTTTTCAAGCTTGATTAAGAAAGGTAGATCAGTATACATTTTTGCGTAATTATCGAAATAAGGCGTATTTTTGTCGACGTAGAATTCCTTAAGTATGACATGAGTCATTGCCATTGCTAATGCAGCATCCATACCTGGATTGACAGCCAACCAATTGTCTGCAAATTTAACGTATTCAGCGTAATCAGGACTAATTGAGACGACTTTCGTTCCTCTATACCTCGCTTCTACCATAAAATGTGAGTCAGGTGTTCTAGTTTGTGGTACATTAGAGCCCCATATTAGTAAATAACTAGAATTGTACCAATCTGAACTTTCCGGTACGTCTGTTTGTTCACCCCATACTTGTGGTGATGCTGGAGGAAGGTCAGCATACCAATCATAAAAACTAAGGATGGCACCACCTATTAATGATAAAAATCGTGCACCGCCTGCGTGACTAACCATTGACATAGCTGGAATCGGGGAAAAGCCAAAAATTCTATCTGGTCCATACTTATTAATCGTATATAATAACTGTGCAGCGATAAGTGTATTTACTTCGTCCCATGAGGTACGAACAAACCCACCCTTTCCTCTTGTAGATTTATATTGCCTTTCCTTGTCAGGATCTTCGATAATACTCGCCCAAGCATCAACAGCATTGGTGTTTTCCTTCATTGCCTGCCGCCATAATTTAATAAGACTGCTTCTTACATATGGGTACCTCACTCTTAAAGGACTATAAATATACCATGAAAAACTAGCCCCTCTAGGACAGCCTCTTGGTTCATATTCAGGCATATCAGGGCCTGTTGAAGGATAATCAGTTTGTTGAGTTTCCCACGTGATAATCCCGTCTTTCACATGTATTTTCCAGCTACAAGAGCCAGTACAATTCACACCATGTGTGGACCGGACTACTTTGTCATGTTGCCACCTTCTACGATAGTACTTCTCCGTTTCCCTATCATATGGTGATAGTTCACTGTGGTCTGTAAGCTCAGTTGTTTTCCCGAAATATGTAAGTTTCTTTAGAAGTGGGAGCTTCTTTTTACTCATTTTCCGCATCCTTCCTTATTTAGAAATCATCGCTATGGCATTCTTTTGCCCAAATCGTTTAGTAAATATTCTAAAATGATTAGATGTTTAAAAGTTAATAAGGTGTTTATACTGTTAACCATTAACAACACGAATAATGAGGTGAATGAAGATGTCGGGACCATCATTAAGAAAATTAGACGCTCACCAATCAATTCATGAAGGAGCAGTCACTGAGGGGAAAGAGTTACTTGATATGCTAGTGAAGTTATATAAAGACGACCAACACCAATACGCACAAACTGTTGCAAAAGTGTTAGTTGAACATTGGGAGACTAGAACGATCGCTCACGCAGATTCTGAAGAGGAAGGATTTTATGTTGATCTTCTTGATAAGAATCCAAATTTAAAAGAACCATTAACTATGTTAAAGCGAGATCATGACTTGCTACGAATATTAGTAACGGACGTAAAAGACATGCTAAAAAACGAAGGGTTAACAGAAGAAGTGATCGATCATTTTAAAGCTATATTAATTGTTTTAGATATACATAACCATGATGAGGAGATACTCTTGTCTTAATTAACTAGACTCTTTCCGTAATTGTTGATGCTTTCATTACTAACAATGGCAATAAAATGAAGTCTATCGACCACCGTAATTACGAAAATCAACTAATATACAACGAATAGATTTAGTGCGAAAATCAACAATCAATCCGAAAACTGCCGTAACAAAAGAGCAATCTTTAAGATTTCTTAAGGTTGCTCTTTTATTATGAATTTTTTCGGAACGGATGGGATTATACCTCGCTATATTTTCACATAAGAAAAAGTGATAGAAAATTCATGTTGTTATTTTATTGCTTAGTACGAAAAACAGCAAATGTCTATTAATAAAATGCTATTTATATCATGCTCATTTCAGAAAAGTGAATGTTGTTCGTTACTTAGAATATAAACGTATACAAATATGAACCAAAAGGAATGATAACAAAGATTAATATTTAGGACGGAGGATTGGCATGGCTAGGATTACAAACTGGGAACCAGAAAATGAGGATTTTTGGGAGCGCGAAGGTCGAAGACATGCTCGAAGGAATTTATGGATATCCATCCCTGCCCTACTATTAGCCTTTGTTGTTTGGCAAATATGGTCAGTCGTTGCTGTCAGGTTAAATGATGTAGGCTTTTCTTTTACCCAATCAGAATTATTTACGTTGGCAGCCCTTCCCGGATTAACAGGAGCTACGTTTCGTATTTTTTTTACTTTTATGCCTGGGATTGTTGGAGGAAAAAATTGGACAGTCATTAGTACAGCTCTTTTGCTTTTACCAACAGTAGGAATTGGCATTGCAGTCAACAATCCAGAAACGTCCTTTACGATGATGGCAACTTTAGCAGCATTATGTGGTATTGGTGGCGGGAATTTTTCTTCATCCATGGCAAATATTAATCCATTTTATCCAAAAAAAGAGCGAGGGGCGGCTTTAGGATTAAATGCTGGTATTGGTAACCTAGGTGTGAGTGTCGTACAATTCCTCACTCCAATCGTCATAACAGCAAGCATTATTGGAGCTTTTACTGGGACATCGCAAACATTAGATAATGGTGAAACCATTTGGATTCAAAATGCAGCGTTTGTATGGGTAATTCCGATTATTATCATTACACTAGCTGCAGTAGTCGGCATGGACAACTTACCGGGAACAAAACAATCTTTTAAGGAACAAGCTATTATATTCAAAAGAAAGCACACTTGGATTATGACTTGGTTGTATACGATGTGTTTTGGGTCATTTATTGGATATGCCGCAGCTTTTCCATTGTTAATTCAAAATGAATTTGCCGAACAGAATGCAGTCGGATTAGCATTTTTAGGACCATTAATCGGAGCAGCAGTCCGTCCTGTTGGAGGGTGGATATCAGACAAAGTAGGCAGTGGTGCACTTATTACCTTTTGGGACATTATTATTATGATCATTGCTACGATAGGTGTAATATATTTCTTACAAATTCATCATTTCACCGGTTTTTTAATCATGTTTCTTATCCTATTCTTTACTACGGGAATAGCAAATGGCTCTACTTTCCGTATGGTTCCTTTTATTTTTCCAGCAAAAGAGTCCTCTCCAGTGTTAGGTTTTATCGCAGCTATCGCAGCATACGGCGCATTTTTAATCCCAAAAGTATTTGGCTGGTCCATTGACACAACGGGCTCTGCCAATTTTGCTTTATATATATTTCTTGTATATTACGCGATCAGCTTAATAATTTGCTGGTATTACTATTCTCGTAAAAATGCTGAGATCAAATGCTAATAACCTTTTTTATTTGTGATTATTTGGGGGAGAATTCCGCATGAAACCTAGTGAATTAATGAAATTTCAAAACAAACAAATTCGAGTATTACATTTTACGTGGATAGCTTTTTTCATTTCTTTTTTTACGTGGTTTAATATGGCACCTCTAGCCACAACGATGGTTGAATCTGTAGGATGGTTGACAGATGATCACCTCGCGGCATTAGCTATTATTAACGTTGCTCTAACTGTCCCAGCAAGAATAGTTGTTGGGATGTTACTTGACAAATATGGACCTAGAATCGTTTTTTCTGCATTACTCATTATCATGGCTTTTCCTACCTTTGTTTTTGCATTCGGAAATTCATGGATGCAGCTTTTCGTATCTCGACTAGTTTTGAGTGGCATTGGTGCAAGCTTTGTCATTGGGATTCGAATCATTTCAGAATGGTTCCCTCCAAAAAAAGTTGGCTTTGCCGAAGGCTTTTACGCTGGGTTTGGCAATTTCGGCTCAGCTGCAGCTGCTGTTCTTTTGCCCTGGATAGCTATACAAATTATCGGTGGTGACAACGGATGGAGATATGCAATTGCTTATACAGGCGTCATTTGCCTCATCTATGGCATCATTTATTTCTTCATCGTAACTGACACACCTGAAGGTAAAAAATTTCTTCGGTCAGAAAAAATAGCAGCAATGCAAGTAAGCTCTTGGAGTGATTTAATTCAATTAATTGTTTGGACAATTCCGTTAGTAGGTGTTTTGGGATTGCTCGCATGGCGATTAAAAAATTTAAACTTCATTCCGCAAAATACCTTATATGTTATTTATGTTGTTCTGCTCATTGTACTCACTTATCAAATCATTCAAATATTAAGAGTGAATATACCTTTGTTAAGATCAAAGGAAACAAAATCAGGAGGCTATCGCTTTAAAAATGTCGCTGCGCTTAACACAACTTATTTTGCAAACTTCGGTGCTGAATTGGCAATCGTCTCAATGTTGCCAACTTTTTTCTTAACAACATTCTCTTTAACCCCGACAACAGCGGGATTAATAGCCTCATCTTTTGCTTTTGTTAATTTATTTGCACGACCGTTAGGTGGGTGGATATCTGATCATGTTAGAAGTAGAAAACTAATCATGCTCTCTTATATGTTAGGAATATCCATAGGATTACTTGGGATGGCATTTATCAACTCAAGTTGGCCTATTGTTCTAGCTGTTACCATTACTGTTTTAACCTCCATGTTTATCCAAGGAGCAGAAGGAGCTACTTTTGCCGTTATCCCTTTTATTAAACGTAAAATGACTGGCCAAATTTCCGGTATGGCAGGTGCTTATGGAAATGTAGGAGCCGTTGTCTACTTAACATTACTCACTTTCGTTACTCCTAGACAATTTTTTATTATTTTGTCTGTTGGTGCATTACTAAGTTTTCTATATTGTATGTTTGCTTTAGAAGAGCCAAAAGATTCACATGGTGATGAATATTCAGCTGAAACATAGAAGCAGTAGGGGGTTTTCCTATTGAGGTGAAACCCCTGAGATCCTCGCCTAACTCACTATGTTGCTCATACTAACCATATTCTTATCCACTAGCTAGATTTACTAGCCAAATTCAATTTTTTTGTCAAAACTTGCTGGTTTTCTGTCCAAACTCACTGCTTTTCTGTCCAAACCTTGGTTTTATTGTCCAAACTCGCTGTTTTTCTGTCCATATTCACTGCTTTACTGTCCAAATTCACGTTTTATTGTCCAAACTCGCTACTTTACTGTCCAAATTCACTGGTTTACTGTCCAAACTCGCTACTTTTCTATCCAAATTCACTGGTTTACTGTCCAAATTCGCTATTTTACTGTCCAAATTCGCTATTTTACTGTCCAAACCTCGTTTTTCCTGAACAAACTCACTGATTTTCTGTCCAAACTCGCTGCTTTTCTGTCCAAATTCTCTACTTTTCTGTCCAAATTCGCTATTTTACTGTACAAATTCGCTATTTTACTGTACAAACCTCGTTTTTCCTGAACAAACTCGCTGCTTTTCTGTCCAAACTCGCTGCTTTTCTGTCCAAATTCGCTGCTTTTCTGTCCAAATTCACTGGTTTTCTGTCCAAACTCGCTGCTTTTCTGTCCATATTCACTGCTTTACTATCCAAATTCACTGGTTTACTGTCCAAATTCACTGGTTTACTGTCCAAATTCGCTATTTTACTGTACAAATTCGCTATTTTACTGTACAAACCTCGTTTTTCCTGAACAAACTCGCTGCTTTTCTGTCCAAACTCGCTGCTTTTCTGTCCAAATTCGCTGCTTTTCTGTCCAAATTCACTGGTTTTCTGTCCAAACTCGCTGCTTTTCTGTCCATATTCACTGCTTTACTATCCAAATTCACTGGTTTACTGTCCAAATTCACTGGTTTACTGTCCAAATTCACTGGTTTTCTGTCCAAACCTCGTTTTTCTGTCCAAATCATCGTTTTATTGTCCAAACTCGCTACTTTACTATCCAAACATCATTTTTCTGTCCAAATCATCGTTTTACTATCCAAACCCCTCATTTTACTCTCCAAATCTTTAAAATAAATCCATATAATCACCGTACCCTTCTTCTTGCAAATCGTCTGTTGATATAAATCGTAGAGCAGCTGAATTTATACAATATCTTAATCCTGTCGGTTTCGGTCCATCAGTAAACACATGACCTAGATGGGAATCTGCATTTTTGCTCCTTACTTCTGTACGTGTAATAAACAAGCTGCGGTCTTCATGTTCAACGATATTATTTGGTTCAAGAGGTTGTGTAAAGCTCGGCCACCCAGTTCCTGAATCATATTTGTCTAATGAACTAAACAATGGTTCTCCAGAAATAATATCAACATAAATCCCTTCCTCTTTATGATCCCAGAATTCATTATCATATGCCTTTTCCGTACCATCCTCTTGAGTTACTTTATATTGTATCGGTGTTAAGCTCTCCTTTAACTCTTCTTGAGAAGGCTTGATAAATGCTTTAGGAATGTCAAATTCTCTATCATCACCCCAAGTCTCATCTAAATATTGATCTCTTCCCGAGTTATGTCGGTAAAATTTATACTTTAAGCTATTCTTTTTGTAGTAATCTTGATGATACTCCTCTGCTTTATAAAATGTTGCAGCTGGTAGAATCTCTGTTACAATCGGATCATTATATCGTCCAGATTCATTCAAGCTGCTTTTTGACTGTTCTGCTATCTCTTTTTGTTCTTCATTTTGATAAAAGATTGCTGTTCGATACTGTTCTCCACGATCAACAAACTGCCCACCTGAATCTGTTGGGTTGACTTGTCTCCAAAACACCTCTAATAAAGTTTCGTAGGTTATTTCTTGGGGGTCATATATAATCTCAACTGCTTCAATGTGACCTGTTGTTCCAGCAGACACTTCTTTGTATGTTGGGTTTTCTTGCTGACCGCCAGTATATCCTGATACGGCATCTACCACACCATCAAGCTTTTCAAACGGTGGCTCCATACACCAAAAGCAACCACCTGCAAACGTCGCTTTCGCATACATTGATTCATCATAACTTTGTTTCACAGTAGCTGCCTGCTGATTAGATCCAAATAAAAAATACATGACAACAATGATAACTAGGCTCACCGATAGGATCATCGTTATTTTCCATTTGTTTTTTTGCACTTTTATACCCCTCTCTAAAAATGTAATTCATCATAGTTCATAGAGTATAGAAAGAACCTTATAAAAGCATAACGAAAAGATTAACAAAGTATTACATAAGTAGATACTAAGGAGTGCTTTTTTCTTATGATCTTTACGTAAACTTTGAGTAACTGATATGTATTATTAAATTGTTATAGTCTTAAAAATTTTATAGGTTTTATTACGAAACCATTCATTCGAAACATCCTTTCTTATTTAGACAAATGAAGAAAATCAGATATCAACGTGCTTTAAGAATTCCACATTTAAGACATGTGGTAAAATTGCATAATTTTTTTAAAATTCTAGTTATTATATTAATTAGATAAAGAATATAATATATACATCTACTACTAATTTGAAAAGGGAGTGAAAAGTGAGATGGATATGATGAATGAAACTATTATCCGACCAACTCATCTAGAAGACAACGAACAAATTAAAGCTTTAATGCTTGAGTATATTTGTGATTTTTATCAAAAGGAGCAACCACCATCAAGTAAGATCGACAACCTAATAAATATGCTCACTCAACAAAAAGAAGGAATTCAATTTGTAGCAGAGCACCATGGAGAATTAATTGGCTTTGCTACATTATACTTTTCATACAGTACATTAAGCGCACAAAAGGTTGTAGTACTAAATGATCTATATGTAAGAAATAACTATCGCGGAACTGGGGTTGCAGAGAAGATTTTTCAAACGTGTGTAGAGTACAAGGATATTAATAACTTTGCTTTTATGTCTTGGGAAACAGCACCTGATAATATCCGTGCTCAAAACTTCTATAAAAAAATGGGTGGAGTTAAGGGAGAATGGCTAACTTATTCAATTTAAGAGAAATTACATAGAAATAAAAAGTTGCTCCCCTAATATTTAATGGGGAGCAATTTTCTTCTTACTTAATTGAAGAAGCTTGATTGTTATATATGACTCTAAAGTTACCTTTGGAAATTCTAACTGTAACATCTGATACATTTGCAATATTGTTATCATGTGTAACAACGATGACGCATTTTTCCTCTTTATGTGCTAGATCTTGAAATAGTTTAACGATATCTTTAGCAGTCTTTTCATCCAAATTTCCAGTCGGCTCATCAGCGACTATTAAATCTGATTTACAACTTAATGCACGTGCAATAGAAACACGCTGTTGCTGTCCTCCACTAAGCGTAAGCACCTTTTGTCCAGCTTGTTTTTCAGTAATACCTACCTTTTTAAGCATACTCAATGCAAAATCTCTTTTATTTGCTTCATCTGATCCAGTAATCTCCATTGCGGTTATAACATTTTGAATAGCTGTCATATAAGGTAGTAGATTATATGACTGAAAAACGATCGACACGTATTTGTTTCTAAAGTTAGATAAACCAATTTTTTTTATATCTTTTCCTTCATATAAAATTTTTCCACTTTTCGGCATATCTAGTGCACTCGCCATAGCTAAAAAGGTTGTTTTACCTGAACCAGAAGGCCCAACTATCGAATAAAAATTCCCCTTTTCAAAACTTACATTAACATTATTTAAAATTGTCTGCTTTTCATTTTCATGCTCATACCAATAATTTACGTCTATGAATTCCAATAGGGTACTCATTTCATTTCCTCCTCAGTTAATCTTGCCTTGATAAAATTGTTTTTGGTTGAAGGCTTAATATTGACATAGATGGAATTAGTGTTGATAATATTGCAATTAACAAGCCAATCATCCCTAGCATACTTAAATCTCCAGCTGTCACATCTATTTGCAACTCATCAACTGGCTCAACATCTATTTGTTGTTGTACTTGCCTTGGCATTCTCTGTCCGAAAGAAGCAGGATTTGACGCTGTTTCTTCAGATTGTTGTATTTCTTGTGATAACAGCTGATCACCTATTTGTCCTGCAACGACATTTCCACTTACAGCAGATATACCGAGTGCTATAACTGCTACAACTAAAATTTCTACTAAAAATTGTCCAATTAGCTTCCATTTCTTTTCACCTATCGCTAATAAAACACCCATTTCATACTTTCGTTCACGAATTGACATCATGACAATTAACCCTAAAATAATTGCACCAGCAATCGTTACTAAATAAACGACATTGGTTGAAAATGATGCAACATTTTCGATAGGACCAATCATCTGTTCATATAATTGATCGTTAGCATCTAGCTTAAAAACATCAAAATCGATAGTACTTTCAAGAGATGCTTCATCAATAAAGGTTTGAATATTTGCAGGGTCGTCCATAAAATATACTGCGTAATCTATAGCGCCTTCATAGTCTTCACTCTTCAAGCTAGAAGCAGTAGTATAAGGCGTGTATACTCTATTATATGGGTTCAAAAAATCGAAGCTTGCTGCTTGATCATCTACTAGTTCTGTTGTTTCATAGATTCCGACAACCTCAAGCATTACCGAGCTAGTTTCATCTGTTCTTTGAATCGTTATCGTGTCACCAATAGCTAAATCATTTGCAATAGCTAAATTTTGTTCTATTAATGCAACGTCCTCCCCTATGTCCTCTTCCGTCAAATGGCGACCTTCGACAATCGAAGCTTCATCATTTAAAAAGGCCTCGACCGAATCTGTAAATAATACCCCTTGAACACTTAGATCTGCCTGGACTCCACGCATATTTCCAGAATTATTAAAGCCCCCTTGCCCTGCGTTCGTTTCCTCTTCATCAGTCGTTTCACTTACAATCGGTTCGAAATCTTCAGCCAACCCAGATGCTGAGGAATAATAGTTATATCCTTTTATGTTATCTAATGATAATAATGCTGTAGCAGACTCTACTGGAACTGGGACAGATTGGATACGCCCTTGTTGTCTACCTCCAGCTTGTTGTTGCCCTCCTTCTGCCATGAGCTTTTCTCTATCGACTTGTAAGGTGACCTCTCCACCTAACTGTTGTCTCGCTAATTCGCTAGACTTTTGAGCTGCGGTTTGAATAGATAGACCAGCCAGTACTAAAACACAAATCACTGAAAAAACAAATACTAGTAACATACTTTTTCCTTTGCGAGCAGTTACACTCAAGAAAGCACGTTTTAAGAAATTCATTCTTATTCCTCCTAATCATTTACAATTATTTATATCTAATTAATATGTCTTGTGCTTTTTTTCTAAGGATGTTTTCGTATTACTTTTACAACGCACAAAACTAGAGTTCATAGTAAAACGAAGATAATTCCATATCTTTTCTAGTTATTCTAGTTTGCAGTAATAACCAAAAGAGCCTTTATTAATAATTAATACCCTCCAATCTTTGGACTTTTTTATATGAATGTATAAATCTTAACGCCTATATATGTCCAAACTATGAATGAACTATTTCGTAACCTTTAACGAAAACGAAATATTTTAGATAGAGGTTGAAAATAGTCATTTTTCAATTTAACTTTAAATAAAGTAATTTTTATTGGAGGTGTAAGATGAAGATTCTAGTCATCGAAGATAATGAAAGTGTTTGCTCTATGCTAGAAATGTTTTTTTCAAAAGAAGGATTGTCAGGAAAATTTGTAAATGATGGACTAGAAGGCTATCACCAATTCAAAAAAGAAAATTGGGACTTGTTGATTATCGACTGGATGCTTCCGAATATGGATGGTGTAAGTATTTGTCGTAAAATAAGAGAAGAGCAAAGTACCGTTCCTATCATTATGTTAACAGCTAAAGATAGTGAGTCAGATCAAGTGTTAGGTTTGGATATGGGAGCTGATGACTATGTAACGAAACCATTTAGTCCACTTACACTAATGGCACGCATAAAAGCAGTTACCCGAAGATATCATCAAGGACAGCCGCAAAGTAATGAAACGGATGAGATTCAAACTGACTTTGTAAAAATAAATAAAAATACGCGTGAAGTATTTTTAGATAATACATTAATTTCAAATTTAACACCAAAAGAATTTGATCTTTTGTACTTCTTTATTCAACATCCAAGACAAGTGTTTTCAAGAGAGCATTTATTAGAAAAAGTTTGGGGCTATCAATATTATGGTGACGAAAGAACTGTTGATGTACATATTAAAAGATTACGCAAAAAACTAGGTACCAACTCCCGCCCTTTTTTCCACACAGTATGGGGTGTAGGTTATAAATTTGATGAATTGGTCGAAAGTAATGAGAATTAAGTATATATATCAACTTATTGGAAGTCACATTAGTATTTTAATTATTGCATTGTTAATTTTAAGTTTGTTATTTACTCATTTTGTTGAAAACTTAATCTTTCAAAACAAAGTTGATGAATTGCTGTCATTTGGTGATGAAATTTTAAGTGTTATAGATCAAAGCAGCATTGAGACTGAGAAACCCTTAAAGCAATATAACGAAGTATTAAGGGCAAGGAACATTCGATTAATAATGTTTGATAATAAGGGATCCATTCTATCCCCATTTGCTGATCGTTTTAAACAAATACAGTTAGACGAAAAAGAATTGCAGCAAATATCGAACGGCGATACGGTAGTTATAAAGCATGATATACAACGCTTTGATCAAGAAGCATCATTGGTTGCTATTCCTTATGTTATCGATCAAAAAGTGCAAGGGGGCATCTTATTAATTGCACCTATTAGCAATACACAGGATATGATTAGTTCATTGAATAGAGCTTTACTGTACACAGTTATTATCTCATTATCTATTTCTTTATTATTAAGCTGGTTATTATCAAAATTGCATGTTAGACGAATCGAACACATTCGTGAAGCTACTTCCATGATTGCAGATGGAAACTATAATGTTAATGTGCCAGATACAACCCTAGATGAACTAGGTGAATTAGCAGCAGACTTTAACCAAATGGCTTCAAAGTTAAGAGAATCAAATGATGAAATTAATCGACTAGAAAAACGGCGTAGACAATTTATTGCAGATGTATCACACGAATTGCGAACACCATTAACGACAATAAGTGGCATAATTGAAGGTTTAAAAAATAACATGATTCCAGAGCAAGAAAAAGATAAAGGCCTGAACTTAATTAGTACAGAGTCAAAGAGACTTATTAGACTTGTAAATGAAAACTTGGATTATGAAAATATTCGTTCACTTCAAATTCAATTACATAAAGTCGACATACAGCTGTTAGAAATATTCGAAATTATTAAAGAGCATTTAATTACTCAAGCAGAGGAAAAGAATAATCGGGTAATCATACAGGTTGATAGGGGCATATATATCCATGCTGATTATGACAGATTAATGCAAATATTAATAAACATTACGAAAAACAGCATTCAGTTCACGTCTGATGGTACGATCTGGTTAAGAGGAATGAAGGGATATAACGAGGTAATCATTGAAATCGAGGACACAGGGATCGGCATAGATTCTAAAGAAATTGAAATGATCTGGCATCGTTTTTACAAAGCTGATATTTCACGTAGAAATAATCCTTACGGAGAGTTTGGATTAGGTTTAGCTATCGTTAAACAGCTCGTAAATTTACATGGTGGTGAAATTACCGTTGACACTAAAAAACAGCACGGTACCAAATTTATTATTGCCTTTCCTATTAGTAAATCTGAGACTGTAAATCGCATAGATAAGTCTGTCGATTAAACGATATTAGATTATGAATAAGCAAATCAGGTGGAGGAACCCTCCACCTGATTTAAAAAATATACTCACATATAGCGAAGACCAGATACTGTTAACTGATCTAGTCCCATATATCAGGTCGTTCAATTTGCAGCATTCTCATATATTGAAGTAACTGTCCAGTATGTACTGCATCATGATATGATTTTCTTTCTAGTGTGTCTCCTAATGACCTTTCAATATCTTTATGCGGCCATTTAACCATCTTTGAACTATATGTTGAAGAAGGTATTCCATTAACATACGATAGCAAGCTATCATGATATATATTGCTGCCAGCTATTTCACTTTCAATTGTAACGAATGGTTTTCCCCATAATTGTTTCCTTTCTTCTTCAGAAGGTAATCTATGCTCACGCAAGATTGTAAGCCATGAGAAATCATGCAATAGTACATGCCTAATGGTTTCCCCAACTGTTAATGCCTCGACATCAGGCTTCCAACATAATAAATCATCTGAAAATCCTCTAGCAACTATGAGGAATCTACGCCTACATTCCGTTAGATCAAGAAGAATTAAAGCTTTTGCATCCATAATAACATCTCCCTATAATTCTTTAATATAGGCTGTTTTCGCATTGATTGTTGTTTTTCTTATTACGAAGTAAACACGTACACAACTTGATTTCATGGCCTTTTCTTCTCTGAAAAAAAAATCATATCATACACATCACCTACTCATATATAAGTGAAAAAAGCAACAAAGTTTTTGAAAAGAGCTTTTATTTACAACATCATTGTATAGTGCATTTTATTCCATGGTCATCGAAATATCATTGTAGTGATATGATCTTGCAACTTTGTATTTTATTTTGACTGTACTAAAACATACACGTAAAAAATTAGCTAGCAGCAACATTGCTTCGTTAGATGTTCTAAATAGTTGCAACAAGGTTTTTAGGGGAGCTATACCTTTTTATAAAGCTCTTTTTGTGTTAATTGTTATTACTTGTAAAATAGTAGTTATTTAGCATTCAATACAACAATGACAATGCAAAGTTTTTCAATCGGCTTAATGAGAGCAGTAAAGTTTACGAAAGAGCCTCTTAAAAAGACAATATTTCATTAGATTATGTGTTTGATAATAGCGCAATAATAATATTTGAAAACTCAAAATAATCATTTTATCAAATCATAGCTTAATATATAATTAACAATGTATTTACTATAATTTGTAAATAGAGCCTGTATTTATATGTCCGAATGCTTACATTTACATAAGGAGGAGCAAAAGATGCTTACAAAAAGAAAACTACTTCGTTATGTTATATTATTAGTCATCTTTTTGAGCACAGCATGTAATCGTCCCATTCAACAAGATCAAGCTACTAATCAAAATCAAGAGGAATCAATTTCTAGTGACTCCACTCAAGGAGATCAAGTAAAGGAAGATAATAGTGATGTTGAAGAAACTTCCGATGAAGAACCAAAAGCTCAATTTATAGCAACACCTTGCTCTGCTGACATGTTATTAAAGCAAGATAACGGCAACACAAATTTACTTCTTTCGCATCCATTCATTGAAGGAGAATTATTAACAGATATAAAAGCAATATCAACTAAAACAATTATCGATGAAGCAGGTTATGGAGCACATTATGGAACATCTTATGCATTACATGAAAATGGCAACGTATATGCTTGGGGCTCTAGAGATGAGTACCCTAGAGATAGGAATCCGGCCTTTCCTCAACTTATAAACGATATTCCACAAGCCACTTCAATATCAGGTGAATTTATATTAACCGAATCAGGTGAAGTATGGTATTTAAATGAAGGTGGTAAACCATTTATGTTATCTTCATTAACAAATATTGTAGGAATTAATGAAGTAAGACAAGACACGCTTTTTGCTTTAACAGAGGACGGTACGATTATTCATGTCAACTTTCAATACAATACAAACACTTTTTCAGCAACTCCTTTATCAAATATAACAAATGTGAGTAAACTCTTTAATATTGGCAATACTCTTTTTGCAATAAAAACGGATGGTACTTTATGGACTGAAGAATATAATAATAGTTTTTTTAGTAATGCGGAGGAGCCAATTGCTGATCAAGTAAATATTGCTGATACTGTAATTGGCGTCGCTGAAGGATTTAACATCAATAGTACATTTATTAAATTGCAATCAGGAAAATGGCTAATCTACCAAAAAGAACATGAGCAACCACCTACGTTAACACCATTTGAAAAATTAGATGATGTAAAAAAAATAGCTCATAATACTCATGCCAATTTTGCATTAAAGAACGATGGAACTGTTTGGGGGTGGGGGGATCAAAATGGACTTATAGTAAATTCTAATTCATTTGAACTGGACACTCCAATACAAATTGAAGGCTTGACTGACATCATTGATATACAAGTAGGTACAGACCACGTATTAGCATTGAGTCGTAAGGGTAATGTTTATTCTTGGGGAAATAATATGACAGGACAGCTTGGAACTTCCCCTACTCTCTTTCAACACCTTACTGCAATCGGGACAATGTCAGACATAGACCAAATTCTTCCCAATAGTAAGACAATATATATACTGCGTGACGGACAGGTTTGGACTGTAACCGAAGATGTGAAGATAAAACAATTAGACATCTCTGAAGATGTACAAACGATGATAAGCAATATGAGACAAACTATTTTTTTAACTTCTAGTGGAAAAATAATCTATGATTTAACTGAAGAAAGCTGTGAAACTTTGAAAACTGATTTCCCAATTAAAAACATATATGCATATGGATCAGACATAGCAATTCAAAGTGAAGATGATAAACTATATCATTCGACCTTTAACAATAACCACTATAAAACAATTACCTTTGACCAAGACCAACATATTGAAATCAAAAATATTTACAACTTTAATAAAACGTTTATTTTAACAACGGACGGAACGGTTTATTACGAAGATCAAATATTAGATGACACAATTATTATGAAACCGATTGAGAATTTACACAATATCGTTGACTTAAGCTATGATTATGCTCCAGATAGCGGACATAATAAAACTGTTCTAGCAGGTTCAGTACGTGCATTAGATGACAAGGGAAATTTATACGGAATAAGTCTAGATGAAGACAGTAACTTTATACATGAGAAAGTACTTGAGAATATTCACTTAATTACAGGGAACGTTACAATCAATAATTCCGGTGAGATGAAAGACCATAATATTGTGGGGACCCCGTTAATAACCCACATAAATAATTTAGATGATATACATTTAATCGAATCACTTTATGCATACAGAATAGAAGGACCAGGCCTTCATTATCATGTATTTGTTATGAAGGACGGCAGCATTAATCTCTTTGGTGCGAATCCCTTATTATTCTTTAATTACACTAAACAGATAAAACCAGTCATATTGAATTAAGTTAAAAAATTAGGAAGGATAAACAACAATAGAACAGCCTTTAAGAATCAATGAACCACAGTAACTAACTAGTAAAATGACAAACAATCACTTGATTGTTTGTGCTATTTATAAAATTATATATACCAGCTGTGCTACAACTATATCGGTCATAGATGTGAAAACGCACTAGGTTATTGCAACAGTGCCGGTTGGTAAAGATCCACTTGCTGTGTCTTTCACACCTAATTGACGAAGTAAAATAGGTCAATTCATGCAGCTGAAAGAGACTTATTATACAAGCATTATGAAAACTTTACTTTTTTAAAAAAACCGAACTCAAAATTGAGGTCGGTTTTTTATTAGTTATACAATGTACATTAATGTTACTATATTATTTTTCTCAACTTCAACAATACCTACCTAATAAAAAATAAATATCCAACCTTCTTACTTTTAATAAATGCTTCGCTCTTAATTTTATTGAAAATATTTATGATAAAAATTCCGAAAGACTTCAATTACCAAAGGAAATACACAAACCATTAACAATATAAATCCACTATATTGAAATACCACATCAACTATATCCATAATATCTTCCCAAAAGAAAAAATGAGGCACAGGTAAAATTATCAATACAAACCCAACTATAAATCCGTAAAAATATGTACGTTGCCTATCCACCATATTCCTCCTAATAAGTCCTTAAAGTTTTTATTTAGAAGCTTAAGATATTTAATATTATCGGTATTACTCTTCATTTAGTATTTCTTTAATCTATCTCAATTGCATCTAAGTCTTCGATTCTTGCTTGCAGACTTTTAGTCACCTTAATATACTCATTAAAAATACTGAAATTCATATAATTTTATATGATTTTTTCATCACGTCTCCCATATAAGTACTTTATATAACTTTTTCCTATGTATTATTCTATCAATTTGATAGTTTGAACGGGGACTTTTCAGCTGTTACTGAACATTTCCAGCCACTAGATTAAAATCAATGACCTAATGCATCCCTTTTCTTAGCTAATATCATAAAAAGAAAACTAATTAAATAAGTAATACTCGTAACTCCAAATAAGGCAAAAATTCCAGGGGTACCCATTGTATATAAACTGATTGGTAATGACCACAAAAATGCGATTAACATTACATATTTGTTAAAATTGATAGAAGCTATAATTGCTAAACAAGCAGGAAGGAACAACATTATAAATGTAATTACCATCGGTTCAGTATCTTTTAGGTTTGAATAAGGATTATAATAGTTAAATATAGTCCATAAAATTATGCTGGAGCAACCTCCTACTATTCCTAATAATTTTGAAGTATTTCTAATTTTAACCACTCCTTGTTTCTAAATGATCCTGCCCTATAACTTAATAACTGTCGTCTAAAAATTCCATAATTCCCTTAATAAGTTGTTCTACAAGCTGTCCGTTGTGTGGAATACGGTTACTATCATTTTTATACAACTATTATGTTTGTAACAACTATATAATTTTTTTAACGGAATTACTTATTAAGCACTAGCTTCTCTATCATCGAAGAAGCATCCAAAGGTCAATTTCCCTTTGGATGCTTCACATATAAAAACTTATTGGACAACCAAGTACTATGCAGCTACATCTCTTTTATTAAAGACGACCCAAGATAGCCCAACAAAGCTAGCAAAATATACTATGAGGACGCTAATTGAAAACCTCATTGTCGTCCCTTCTATTAATGGACGGTTGTTAATATGTTGGGAAAGGTCTGTATTGGCAAATAATAAATACTTCGCCCATTCTTCATATCCAATACCTATTAAAAGCATGACAGCTGTAGTACCAGCAAACATTAAGAATATAGCCAGCCCTATTGATAATGAGCTACTTCTAAACACAGTAGATATCATAAACGCAAATGTTGACATCATCACAACGTCCACAAAATTTAAACCGTATAAGCTTAATACATGCCCGAGCATAGATTTTTCTACTGTACTTTCAGGGGCAATATATGGGTCTGTAAAGCTTTCAAATCCAAATAATAATCCACCTAACAAAAAGGCGGTAACAAATAATTGCATGAGTGTCGTTAATGCAAAAAACATCGTCGACAAATATTTTGATAGCAGTATTTTCGTTCTACTAACAGGACGAATGAGAAGTAGCTTAATCGTACCTTGTGTAAATTCTGTAGCAACAATTCCACCTGCAATAATAACAGTAAACAATGTAATGATTGCTGTTAAACCACTTGATTCTTCAATGAATGTCCACATAGTAATTCCTTCAGGAGTATTTACTTTTAAGGCTACTCCAAAAATGGTTACAAATGTAATTAATATGCCCAGCAATACCCATGTAGATATACGACGATATATTTTCATATTTTCATTTCTAATAAGTGAGAGCATATTAGTCAATGACATTCCCTCCAGTCACTTCTAAAAATCTATCTTCAAGAGATTTTGATTTTTGTTCAATTTCATATATTTTCACTTGCTTATGTACAAGACTTGCAACGAGCTCAGGTATACTTTCTCTGTCAATTTCAACTTCTACTCTATCGTGTTGAATATGAGATTTAATAGTCGGAAATTCTGCGTCAATCGTTGCTTGTGCTTGATCGATAGAGTCAACTGAAAACGACACACTCAGTTTTTCACCCTCGTTAACAAATTCATTCACCTGCTGAACTCCGATCAACTTACCATGCTGAATGATCGCAATCCGATCACACATCAGCTCCATTTCGGATAGCAAATGACTTGAGACAATCACCGCTAATCCTTCCTCTCTCGCTAATTTACGTAAATAATCTCTTACTTCACGAATCCCTGCAGGATCAAGCCCATTTGTAGGTTCATCTAGTATTAGCAACGATGGTTTATGTAACAATGCTTGTGCTAACCCTAGACGTTGGCGCATACCGAGAGAATAGGTTTTCACTTTATTTTTTATTCTGTTTTCGAGTCCAACTAAACGAACAACTTCGTCAATTCGTTCCTTTGTTATACCCTTGATCATTCGTGAGTAATGAACTAAATTTTGATAACCTGATAAATACTTATACATTTCAGGATTTTCAACAATTCCGCCTACTTGACTAAGTGCTTCTTCAAAGTTCTTTTTTAGGTTTATTCCTTTAATATGAACCTCACCTGAAGTGATAGACATCAAACCGACAAGCATCCGTATAGTCGTTGTTTTTCCTGCACCGTTGGGACCAAGAAAACCAAATACTTCGCCTTGATAAACCTCAAATGTCAAATCATCTATAATTCTCTTATTGCCTATGTCTTTCGTAAGTTGTTTAATTTGCAAAGCAACTTCCATAATATCCCCTCCTATTTACTATAGGTCTATTATAATACGTTTATAACTAGCTTTAGTTTCATTATTTGTAACATTTTCCTAATTAATACTATATAATTGTAATACATTATGTCTACATAAGGAGGAAATAACATGAATAGCGTATCCGCTTTAGGAAAAGATAGGATCGTATCATTAGACATTATTAGGGGTTTTGCACTGTTTGGTATATTCTTAGTAAATATGCCTTCTTTTTCTGGCAGTGAGTTTATGACATATACAGGAATCGATAAAACGATAAGGCTATTATTTGATTTATTCGTTCAAACAAAATTTTATACTATTTTTTCGTTTCTATTTGGTCTAGGATTTTATATTTTTATGACTCGTGCCGAAGCGAGGGGGGCAAACGTTAATTGGATATTTTCAAAAAGATTATTGGCACTTTTGCTATTTGGAGTACTTCACATCCTCTTTTTTTGGCATGGCGATATATTACATACATACGCGGTAGCAGGCTTTCTTCTACTACTATTTTATCGTAGAAAAGCAAAAACAATATTAATTTGGGCTTTCGTCCTTCTTCTTTCATTTCAGTTTCTTATGGGAGTTTCAGCGTTATTTGCCCAACTATCTGAATCATTCACAGATGTAAATTTAAATGAAGAAATTGTTCAAGAGACAATGGCAGAGGGGATTGAAAAAAAGCATGCCTTTCAAACAATGTCTTATGTTCAATTAATGAACTGGAGAATATCCAACGAGGTACCATTGTTATTAGGTAACCTTCCACTAATCTTACCAGACATATTAGGGACATTTTTACTCGGCTTGTTCGCTGGTAAAATCGATTTATTCCGAAGAGTATCAGCGTTGAAAAAACAGCTTAAAAGAACTCAGCTCATCACCTTGCTGCTTAGTATTCCATCATTAGCTATGATCATTTATCTGTACAGCCAGCATGAATCAGTAACTTTTATGTTTAGTGCGCAGAACTATTTTTTTGTAAGCTTTAGCGGAATGGTACTCTCTATTTTTTATATTGTGACAATTATACTGTTGCTAGAAAGTGAATTATGGCAAGAGTTATTACAGCCGCTGCGTTATGCAGGTCAAATGGCACTGACCAACTACCTTGGTCAAACAATAATTTGTTTCATTCTATTCTTTGGCTTTGGGTTATATGGGAAAATCACCTTATGGCAAGGTCTTATCGTAACCATTATTATCTTTCCGATCCAAATCATTTTTAGCTACATTTGGCTTCGTCGATTTCAATTCGGACCGTTTGAATGGATATGGAGAACGATAACTTATGGAAAAGTTCAAAGGTTATCTAAAATTAATCCTTCGAATTAAACCATATTTGAAAAGGCTATTGCTTTTTGTTCTTAGATATAAACACGTAAATATCTAACGTTAGGCACATCTTTTTTACTTATAAAATTATTGAGTTCTCAAAATTTTGTAGTAAAAAAACAACAAAGGTTACGAAAAGAGTCTTTGAAAAAACTAAATATCATTACAAATTAGAAATATTCAATAACGCTTGGAATAAATTCCAAGCGTTAAATCAATTGTTTTTTACATCGATTAATTTAAAACGCTCACAAACAATGATCATATCCTCTGAAAATTAAATCCCTAAATTATTTAATTCGTTAGAGAAGAATTTCACGTGGGCATCTTTCCATCGCTAAAGAATATAAGAAACAAATCATACACATCAACTACTCAAATATAAGTGAAAGAAGGAACAAAGTTTACGAAAAGAGCCTTACTATTTAATACAATACTAAAATCTTCAACAGCAGGTAGTGGCTCGTTTTCAATTTCATAAAATATTAATCTAGAGCATGTCGCTTTTTTTATACCATCTATTACCAATTGAGCTAAATGGTCTGGATTAGCTCCAAATTGCCATGCACTTACTGATTTTTGCTCATCATGACCACCTTGGGACTTGCAAAATTCATCCCAATACATTTGTGATGCTTTATTCATCTTCCTCTCTCCTTAGACAAAATAATTGTCAAACTATATACATAATATACATATCATATCATTCAAGCTTTCTATGTCGAGTCTAGGAAGTTTAATAAACATCCATAAACTCATATTTACGACTTCCAATAATCACATTCAACAGTTTGTTACTATTTTGTTACCCTTCGTTCGCTGTTTTTCGATATAATACCGATGGAATAGTTCTGTAATTGTTTCCTAATTGTTTTTCTCTATAATAGTAGTGATAATTATTTAGCATAAAATACAACTACCAAAGCAAGAGCGGGATCTTTGAAAATAATACGTAGAACATTTGGGAAACTATTTATATATTCAGGAGGATTCCTTCATGAAAATGTTTTTTCTATCGTTCTTATTTAGTGCTATTTTGCTAACTGGATGTGATATTATTCAGCCAAATGTCGAATTAATGAAGCCACCTCAATTAGATAGTAAAAAGGCAAGTTTAAAAAACTATGTTGATTCATTATTAAGTGAAGGTGATACATTGATTAGTACGACAGAAAGTGGCGATTTTAATACGATCACTCTCGTAGATTTAGATAAAGATGGCAATGATGAAGCTGTAGTCATTTATCAAACAGAACAAGATAAACAACACTTAATAAGCTTAATATTTAAGGAGACGGATGAGGGTTGGGAAGTTCTAGATAAAATCAATTTTAATGGTGTTTATTTAACGAATTTAGATTTTGCAGATATTACTAACGATGGATTCCCTGAGATGATTATAGGCTCTTCCGTTGAATACCCACGTTTCTCCCGAGAAAAGGAATTTAACCTTTTCAAATTAAACAATGGAAAAATGATGAATATATATACTGACAAGCTAGCTAATATTGTCATTGATGATTTAGATCAAGATGGTATCGTAGACTTCGTTACGATCTATCACGATGAAGACATTTCATCAGTACTCACTTTATATCATTATGAAGATGAACACTTTGTCTCTATTGACAGTATTTCACTTCCTTTTGAAGGATCATACTACAATGTTGTCAGTGGTCTTGTTACGCCTACCCAAAAAGGAATTTTACTTGATGTTGGACTTGGAAGCCGCTCTGCTTCTACAAATATCATTGCTGTTGAAAACCAAACGTTACGTAACAAATTACAAAGAAGTTATACAGAGCCTGATCCCTTGTGGAAAGATTATCACGTCGAGAGTGGGGATATAAATAATGATGGCATAATGGAAATAGCAACACTTCGAATACCAGCCGGATATGAGAATAATTCATATGCAACGATTCCTTATATAACTAGGTTCTATCAATGGGATGGAAAAACAGACTTAATATTTATTAATGAAAGATTTTATAGCTATAGTAATGGCTTCTACTTTGACATCCCAACAGATTGGGAACAAAATTATACATTGCATCTATCAGACGACGATAGTCAAATCACTTTTATTACTATCAATGAAAATGAACCTTTGTTCGATATTTTCATATCTCCAATATCCGATGCAGAGGAGTTACCAAATAAAATAGAAATTGCAAGAACAAATACTAGAGTTTATTATACTAACTTTGATGATGAAACGCTTCTACAACATTTTAATGTACTATCGAAGTAATGGAGTACTAAAAAAAGTAATTGAATTGACCTCAAAATAGGGATATGAATTCAATTCCTTTAAACGTTCTTCATTAATTAACTTAGGCTCTTTTTGTAAACTTTGTTGCTATTGTTGAAAAAATAGAACCGCATGAAGTGGTTTTATTCGATAGATCGTTTTACAGGTAAAGCTGCCACGAACTCTCGTTATGTACGTGACAATTTCTTAGGAAGTAAAATAACAAAACAATGCGAAAACAGTCCTTAACTAAAAATAACAAAGTTTATTTGAAGGAATATTAACAATTATTTAAGGAGGATTCCTTAATGAAAAAGATTTATTATGCTTCGTTCTTATTTAGTGTTATTCTTCTAACTGGCTGTAATATTATTCAATCAAACGTCGAACTAATGAAACCACCTCAACTAGATAAGAAAAGAGCTAGTTTAAAAAACACGATCGATACGCTATTACCTATCGATGCAACATTAATAACTCCATTGCAGACGCAAAGTAATAATACAATCACCTTAATCGACCTTGACGACGATAAATATGACGAAGGTGTAGTTTTTTATACAGAAAAAGAACAATCTGAAATATTAATTGGCTTAATACTTAAACAGAATAACAACGATTGGGCAGTAGTTGATCAAATTGAGCTTAACGGTGAATATATTGAAGAATTAACATTTTTCGACTTAACAAATAATGGACACCCTGAAGTAATTATCAGTACTACAAGTGAAAATGGCTACAGTGAAAAACAAATGTCCATATTTCAATATAACGAGGGTATGCTAAAAGAAATCCTTAATACACCACTATACACATATGTTATTGATGATCTAGACCAGGATAACCAATTAGATTTTATAGTTGTAAAATATGAACTAGAATCTACCAATCCTTATGTTGTCCCAGTATTGTCCCTATATAACTTTCAGAATAACCAACCTATAGTGCTTGATGAATTAAGATTAAATTCCACACTAGGATTTTACAATGTCATCAATGGCTTTGTGACTGATTCAAAAAAAGGCGTGTTACTTGATTATTCGCTTGGTCCTAATAGTTACAGTACTGAGATCATCACAGTAGAAAATAACACGCTTCAACAAGCATTTAATGATCAATATAGATTCTACAAATTTAATATGATAAATAGTGAGGACACTAACCATGACGGCATTTTGGAAATAGCCGAGGAGCGAGTTCCAGCTTTTTACGAGGACATACATTATCGGATGATTCCTTATATCACCACATATTTTGAATGGGATGGCCTTACCTCTCTATCCCTCGTTAATGAAAGGTATTATAACTATGAAAATGGATTTTATTTTGAAATACCTTCAGAATGGGATAGTGATTTTACATTATTACAAGGTGATATAAGCTCTCGCATCACCTTTATTAAAGCAAGTAATGGAGAAAAGTTATTTGATATTACTATTTCACCTATATCTGAGGCACAACAAGCCAAAGAAGAATTCATGCTCGCTAGAACAAAAACGAGAGTTTTTTATACGTCATTTTTTGATAAAACACTCCAGAAGCATTTTAAGCTAATTCACTATTAACTTCAGAAAGAGATTGGAGGGTGGACATATGTATACAATATTAGTAATAGAAGATGAAGAAAGTATTAGGAGCTTTATAACAATTAATTTGAAACGAGAAGGATATCATGTTCTTGAAGCAGATAACGGTGAAGAAGGCCTTTCAATCGCTCGTGAACATCCAGAAATTTCTATTATTTTATTAGATATTATGTTACCTGGGATGGACGGGTTTGAGGTTTGTAAACATATTAGAGCGCAAAACGAAAGTGTTGGTATTATTATGCTAACAGCAAAAGTTCAAGAAGTTGACCGTGTACAAGGTTTAATCACTGGAGCTGATGATTATGTCAATAAACCATTCAGTCCGAAAGAACTATTAGCTCGAATTAAATCGTTAATTAGAAGGGTTAACATGTTAACTAAGAAAATTTCGGAACATAACAATGTTAGTAATGATTTATTTATTGAACTTTTCCCTCAGAAAAAGCAAGTTAAAAAAGGAGATCAACTTATAGACTTAACACCGACCGAATTTGCTTTATTAAAGCTACTTATCGAGAACAAAGAACAGCCTTTTAATCGAAATGATTTACTTGATGAAGTATGGGGGCTTGATTATCCAGGTGATACAAAAATAGTTGATGTAAATATTCGTAGATTGCGACAAAAAATCGAAAAAGACCCTTCTCACCCTACTCTTATATCCACAGTTTGGGGTTACGGATACCAGTGGAGCGATAAAGAAATATGATTACTGGAATTAAGAGACGCATTGTTATACATTATACGCTCGTTATTTTATTAACAGTAGCGCTATTTGAAGGTATTTTTATCGGTATCATTCACTTTTATTATTATGATGGGATAGAAAAATCGTTAATTAACCATGCAGAAATTTCAGCTTCCTTAGCTAATAGACAAATGAACATTACAAAACAGAATTTGGATCAGAACTTGTCCATTATTCGAGATAACCTCATACATGAAGGAGCAGATTTACAAGTCATTAACGAAGAAGGAAGAGTTTTAACTACATCGAGTGGCTTTGGAATTGAATCGCTTATTAAAACAAAAGATGTTCAAGAGGCATTAAGGGGCAAAACAATTTCTTGGTACATGAATAACGATGTAGCAAATGAAAGACTGCTCGCTGTTTCTACTCCCCTCATAGATGAAGGCGAACCTTACGCTGTGATTCGCTATATTACTTCCTTAGAAGATGTAGACAGGGCAGTTCAAAATATCTATTTGATATCGATCAGTATAGGTGTTGTCGTTATGATTGCAACCTTTCTTATTAGTTATACTTTAGCAAACTCCATTGCTAAGCCAATCTATGAATTAACGGGCGCAACAAAAAAAATTGCGAAAGGTAATTTTGAAAGTAGAATAGAAGAATCTTACATTGATGAAATTGGTACACTAGCAAAGACCTTTAATTATATGGCTGAAGAATTAACGAAAAATGATAAAATGAAAAACGAATTTATATCTTCAGTATCCCACGAAATTCGCACACCCCTTACAAGTATTAAAGGGTGGAGTGAAACAATGCTCTCTGGGGACTTAGCAAATAAAGAAGAGACAACTCTTGGACTATCAATAATTCAAAAGGAAACAGATCGATTAATAGGCTTAGTAGAAGACCTGTTAGATTTCTCTGCATATAACAGAGATTCGATTAGATTAAATCTTTCAACTATAGACCTTTCAAGCCTAATTAATGATGTAACTTCTCAAATGAAAGCAAAGGCCTTAAACAAACATATATCAATTATCTTCGAAACCTCAGATATCCAAGTATTAAGTGAGATCGATCCGAATCGTATGAAGCAAGTGCTCATTAATTTACTGGATAATGCAATTAAATATTCTCCACAAAACAGTAGCATTACTATTACATGTACTGAAACGAATGATAATGTAATCGTTACTGTAATGGACGAAGGCAACGGTATTGAGGAAGAAGAAATATCTAACATTACGAAAATGTTCTATCAAACAAATGCCAACAAAGAAGGAACAGGCCTTGGACTTGCAATATCTCAAAAAATTATTGATCTTCATCACGGCACGCTTAACATCCAAAGTAAAATAAATGAGGGAACTACCATTACGGTTACCATTCCGAAAAAGAAATGAAAAATTGCTGAAGAATTTTTGCAATGATAAGAAAAATACTATGTTGTTGATGAATACCTTTAACAACATAGTATTTTTATGCTTTCATCCGTTCATCATGCCAATACTCGTTTTTGAGATCATCGTTTTTTCGCATCGCTATTATTAAGGCGTTTGTTGGACAGTGATCAACACACATGCCACAAAGGCTACAATCACCTGCAGATACGTATTGCTCTTCACGATTAATTGCAGGTTCTAAGATATCTGGATCAGCGAAGCAAACTTGTCTACAACGATCACAGCCAGTACATAAATCATGGTCAAATTTCACTCGAAACATTCCAACTCTACCAATGGCTTGATAGAAGCCTCCAAGAGGACAAATATATCGACACCAGCCTCTTTTTGAAATGAACAGGTCAAATAACATGATAAAAAGCAATAGCCAAAAACCAACTCCACCAGTGAATAACATGTTTCGCATCGTAAATCCGATTGGTGAGAAAACCTCAAATACTGGCACACTAATTACCAATGATAATAGTAGTATAAGTCCAGCAAGGTATACCTTTAAATGCCTATCCATGTGTTTATCAGGCAACTGGATAATTAACCTGATTTTATCAATGAAATCTAACATCGTATTGACTGGACATACCCAACTACAGAATACTCTCCCACGGATCAGTACATAAAACAGCAAAATAATTAACGCACTACCGATAAAAGTTAAATGAAAGGTTTTTGAAGCAAGCATTACTTGTAGTGTAGCAAAAGGATCTGATAAAACAATTCCAAAAAAACTAGAGGATGATAATGAACCGAAAAAGAAGTTTTCACCCTCAATGTCTACGAAAAACAATGGAGAAAGAAACAACAATAAAATTCCAAACTGCACTAACCTTCGTACAACTGTCCATTTATGATATGATTTTCTTTTCAATCTCATCCATCTCATCCTCACATGAGGTTCCCTTGTTCTCATTATATATTTTGCTTTTATCATTAACCTTGTTGACGTTTTATACGGTTGACACCACTTTAAAGAAGAAAAATAAACACGAACTCTAGTTTAAAGTAAAATAGTGTTTTCTTAGAAAACAACAATTTTTTGGAATGTTAACAGAGCTTTCTTATGCATTGAAAGAGTTATTGCTTTACTGATTCATTGCTTTCCTCAATCACCTGCTTTACTTCTATCACTTCTTTGTCTGTATCGTCAACTAACTCTTTTGTTGCTTTTTTAAATTCTTTTAATGTTGACCCAACTGCTCTCCCTAGTTCTGGAAGCTTGTTAGGTCCAAATATGACAAGAGCAAGGATGAGAATGAGGATAAGGCCTGGTACACCAATATTCGATAACATACTTGATCCCTCCAAAGTAAGCTTATATAGTATTTACAAATATCCCTTTGTACTGTTGAATACAGCTAGAAACACACAGTCCACATCCATTACAAAGTTTATCATCAACTTTAGGTTTCCCATCTATTATCGTTAATGCTCCATCAATTGGACATGACCTCACACAATAGTCACACATCACTTCACGAAAAGCCAAACAATTTTGTTGTTTGATTTCAGCTTTGCCTATGGCAGGGTTTTGCATCAAGCCATCTTTACTTAACGCGCTTGTAGGGCAATGATCAATACACTTTTCACAAAAAGTACATGCAGTATCATTAGGATCAAGATAGGGAGTGTTGGTAAGCTTTGCTCCGTGTTTCATAGAAAAAAGAGAAATCGTACTTTCTGGACATATATCTTTACAAATACCACAACGTGTACACGAAGTTAAAAAGGCCAATTCATTTTCTGCACCTGGAGGTCGAATAAAGTCCCTCTCTTGTTCTATTTGTGGTGCAATAAAATTCCCTATAAAACCGATTGTTGAACTAATGTTAAGTGAAAAGAAACTGCGCCTAGTCATTTTCTCAGTCATTGTATAACATCTGCCTCAGAGTTTTGTTGCTCCTCAAAATTTGTATACACAAGACATACCGTTAGCACACCCTCAATTCCCTGAAATAACTTCGATGTTTCATAGCTATCATTAATCGTATTTGCCTCTAGAGTAATAATTACTTTTGATTCAGCTTCAATATGATGAACCTCTACTCCAGTAATTTTTTCAAGTTCGGTAGCAGTTGCCGTTGCTTTTCCTATAATCGTTTCAATAAGGATGCCAGAAATCACCATAAAATCTCCCCCTTTACACATACATCTTGATGAGAAAAAATAAATAAAACTGACCTCACAATGAATAAAATCTATATGCTGAGTAATTATTACTCCTGTACAGCATATTGAAATTGTGAGGCCTGTTGTACTACTTATGACATATTTTTGTTGTTGTTTTTCGTCCTAAGAAATAAATAGATAGACTGCAAAGTTTTCCTTTAGAAACTAACAATCACCTATACCCCTTATTATTGATGTAATATTTTCATTTAAGGTTGGTTAAAAGCAGGTTTTGTATCGTTTTGTGTAGCATGGCACTGAATACAGTTATCTCTATAGATTGGATTGCCTATTTTGTCATCTACATAATGGTCGGCAGGCGGTGTAGGCGCACCTGTTGCTTCATTTCCATGACATGCAGTACAGCTTTCATATCGTAACTCAGGGTTCCATCTGTCAATATGGTCATCTGGTTGCATTGGTGGTGCTCCTTGTAATACCATCGATGCAGCATCTTCTCTGTCCTCAGATGATAATTGTGGTAATGTGACTGTCTCAACGACAGGTTCTTCAGTTACTTCTGGTTCTGTTTGCTGAACCGGATCTGCAGTATCATTTGAACAACCAATAAGACCAAAGACTAATACAGAAATTACAAATAATAACAAAGTTCTTTTTTTCATGTGCTCACCCCCTACGCCTTTTCAATCTTAACTGCACATTTTTTATAGTCGGGTTGTTTAGAAATCGGACAATATGTGTCTAGTGTTGCTAAATTAATTAATGTTTCTTCCGCAAAAAATGGTACGTAGATAAGACCTTTAGGTGGATTTCCACGCCCTTTTGTCGTAGCTTTCACTTTCACTTCACCACGACGTGTAATAACCTTGACCATATCACCTGTTTTAATGCCCAATGCTTCTGCATCCTCAGGGTGAATTTCACAAAATGCCTCAGGTACTGCTCGGTGTAATTCTGGAACACGTCTCGTCATCGAACCGCTATGCCAATGCTCCAACACGCGACCAGTGCATAACCAAAACGGATACTCTTTATCTGGAATCTCAGATGCATCCTCAAATGGACGGAAGAAAATCGTAGGTCTATGATCAGTAGATTTATAAAAATCAATGTCTTTATATCTTCCTGGTTGACCGAATTCCTCAATATTGTATTGGTCAAAACCATCCTCTTGTTTTCCATACGAATAACGCCAATTTGTTTCTAGCCATTCGCCATTCACTTCACGAACAGGCCAGCAAATACCGTGTTGCTTAAAGTACTCTTCATATGGTGCTAACTGTTTTGCTTTAGTCTTTAATTGCTTGCCGAGCTCCTGTACTTCAGGATTTTCATGCGTATGTGGATTAGAGAACATTCGGTACTCTTCCCAAAGTATTTTGTTTACTTCATGCTGGTCCTCAAGTAAATCATTTTTGTCATAATCCCAAATATTGCCGAAGATAACATCAAAGGCATCTTTACCACCTATTTTTTTACCTTCAAGCACACGTTTTGCTACTTGAACAATTGCCCATAAATCCCATTTTGCCTCACCTGGCGGTTCGGTACATTTTTCAAAAACATTACTACGTCTTTCAGCATTACCAAATTGTCCTTCTCTCTCCACCCACATGGATGCTGGAAAAACAACATCTGCCATCTCAGTTGAACGAGTCGGATAAACTTCAGATACGACGATAAATCCATCCTTGACACCTTTTCCGTCAGGGTCATTCCCTCTGAAGCGGTTGAGCTTAGGCATCGTTTGTCCCCAGTTGTTTGACATACTCCACATAAACTTAACATTTCCGTTACCCAATTCTCGGAACATTTTGACCGTATGATATCCTGGTGTTTCAATCGGATCTAAGTATCCTTTTGGAAGATTCCAAATCAATTCACTAAATTGTCTATGTTCCGGTTTTTTCACCTCTAAGTCAGCTGGTAGACGATGTGCAAATACACCAACCTCCCGAGCTGTCCCACACGCACTTGGTTGGCCCGTTAATGAAAATGGGCCGTTACCAGGTTTACTTATTTTACCAGTCATAAGGTGAAGGTTGTATACTAAATTGTTAATCCAAGTCCCTCTTGTATGCTGGTTCATTCCCATCGTCCAAAGTGACATGATTTTTTTATTCGGATCACCGAACTCTTTTGCTAATTCTTCAATCTGTGCAGCTGGAACACCAGATAATTCTGCGGCTTTTTCAAGCGTGTATTCACTCACCATTTGTTTATATTCTTCAAATGTTATATTCCAGTCTTTCCCTGCAACCTTTCCTACCTCTGTAGCTTCATAATTGTCATCAAATGTATGGCCAAGGTTTTCGGTACCTGCTTTGAACTGACAATGTTCTTCAACAAACTTCTTGTCATACGCATCATTGACTATAAGATAGTTGGCGATGGCATTCGCAATAGCTAAATCAGTTTGTGGTCTAAAGACAAGTACTGATTCCGCAGTTTCAGATGTACGAGATGGTCTCGTTGTTAAGTCATAATGTTTGACATTCGTACCACTTAATTTTCTTGCAGTTAGGCGAGAATATAGAACTGGATGCATCTCTGCCATATTTGCTCCCCATGTGACAAATACATCAGCTTCATCTAAATCACGATAAGATCCCATTGGTTCATCTGATTGGAATGTCTTCATAAATCCAGCAACTGCACTTGCCATACAAAGACGTGCATTTGGATCAATATTATTATTTAACAATCCTATTTTCCATAACTTCACTGATGCGTACCCTTCAGTGATCGTCTGTTGACCAGACCCCCAAAAGGCAATAGATTTAGGATCTTTAGCGTGATTCTCTTTTAATTTATTTGCAACTAAATCTAAAGCTTCTTCCCAAGATGCCTCTCGAAAACCTTCCATCGTTCCTTTTTTACTTTTGTCTTCTCTAATTAATGGCTTAGTTAAGCGATCTTTGCCAAAAAGAATCTTTCCTACATAATAGCCTTTAATACAATTTAAGCCACGACTCGAACGGTTTTCAGGATCACCTTTTGTGGCAACAACTTTACCATCTTTTACACCAACGAGTACTCCACAACCAGTCCCACAGAAGCGACATACCGTTGATTTCCATTCATCAGGTTCAACGTTAGCCATTTCCTGTACGACAGGATCATTTTGTGGTTCTACTGGTGTTGTCGCTTCATCCTTTTTACAGCCTGCAACTGCTAATGTTGCGGAAACTGCAGTTGCTTTTAATAAAGATCTGCGTGTTAACTCCATTAAATAACTCCTCCCCCATTACAAATTCTGTTTCTTTTTATAAAAGCTAAAACAATCCTCTTACTTCTCGTGGCTTCACACGAATTGCAACAGGATTGTCAACAACACATCTTTGTTCACAAATCCCACATCCTACACATTTATCGACATCAATGATTGGGGCGAACACTGCATGAATATCGTCACCGGGTTTTAGGTAAATATCTAATTTAATCGCTTCATCAATAAGCGGACATTCGCGATAACATACTTCACAACGCACCCCCTCATAAGCGATACAATGTTCAGGATCAATGATTGCTGTTCCCATTTGAACGTCTTCAACTTGGTTAATTCCTGATAAGGCAGTTGTAGGACAAACCTCAACACAAGGGAAATCTTCACATAATCTACAAGGATTTTCTCTAGCTTCAATAAATGGTGTACCTAAGCCGAAACCATGCGCCTCAGTACCCATCTTAATGCTGTCATACGGACATGCTTGATTACACTTTCCACAACGTACACATAGTGCTAAAAATTCATCTTCTTCAGCTGCTCCAGGAGGACGAAGAACAGTTTTGTTTCCACCTTTCATAAGTGAAAGTAATTCGTAAGCAGCTAGACCACCTATTAATGTTTTTAGCAGATTCATACCTTTCAGAATGATCCCCCCTCCTTGAGCAAAGATCTTAAAAACATTACTATCATAATAAAAGTACCATTTTAAATAATTGAAAAATGTGATAAATCTCACATTAATTAACATCACGACAAGATACTTTTTGACAATTTCAAAATAAAACTTCACATTTATTTCACAAAACTGCCACACCTATTCACATAATTGAAAACGCCTTCATTTATTTCGTTTTTTATGAAATTCATTTACAGACTTTACAAATCATATAAATTCATCAAAAATAAATGTATGGAAAAGCTGCTTCTGTTGTGCACAATGAAAGCAACAACAAATTAGTATATAAAGCAGGCTACTATTTACTAAAACATTATGGATAATAAGGATGATGAAGATGAAAATTCGCAAAGCTATAATCAATAACCAACAAGAAAAAATATACTTATACGAAAATAAAAAAGAAGAATATACTATTATCGCCATTCCAATTATTGAGTGGTCTTTCAAAGTTGATTATGAACAGGACGCTGAAACGCTTAAAAGCATACTTTATTCTTCACTCAAATCCCATACAAATGCAGACACTTCTCAAGACTTGACTAACAAAATATCACAGTGGGTTCGTGAAATGTGACAATAATATTAGTTATACATAAAAAACTGAACATTAAGATGTGATTTTGTAGATATTGTTCGTGATTTATTATACAATAAACATGGTCTATCATATTTTGCATTGACTGTTGCTTCTCTAACAAAGAAAATACAGTATACGAACGAGCGTACAGGCATCTATTCTTCTTGTTATTTTGTTGAAAGCTGCATGATATCCTCAACATACTGTTGAATTTAATTACATTAGCAACAAAGTTTACGAAAAAAGAGCCGTTATTTTTTACAGTTACTGACGACAATTGTGGAATGAACCACGAGGGAGCTGTAAAAGAAATTGCCGTGTCGTCTGGGCAGAGGCATCTGGATCAGCGTATGTGCCAAATTTAGTCTAGGAGTTTTTATTAATAAGAATGTAGGAACCATACATTAAAACAAAATTAGGCTTCTCATTAAACAGGAATACATGAAAATATTAGACTATTAAGCACTATTACGTTTTCTCCAGCCTCTTTGTATATAATATAGGAGGGATAAAGTTGGAAGAAAAATTGATTTTAGATGGAACTAAGGTTGCCAATTCTGTAAAAGACAGCTTAACAATGCGTGTATCTGCATTAAAAGAGCGAGGCGTTATTCCTTGTTTAGCTACAATTTTAGTTGGAGATGATCCTTCTTCTGCCACTTATGTAAAAATGAAAGGGAATGCGTGCGACCGGTTAGGCATTTTCTCAAAACGCATTCATCTACCAAAAGAAACTCAAACTGAAGAACTATTACAAATCATTCAGGAGCTTAATAATGATCCTTCTACACATGGCATCTTATTGCAGCACCCAGTGCCAAGCCAAATAGATGAACGGGCTGCCTTTGAAGCAATTGATATTGAAAAAGATGTAGATGGTGTTACTAGTCTCGGTTTTGGACAAACATCGTTCGGCTTTGGAAAATATCCTTCGTGTACACCTGCAGCTATTTTAGAAATTATCGATTTTTATTCCTTGCCAATTGAAGGTAAACATGCAGTTGTTGTTGGACGAAGCCCTATCTTAGGAAAACCAGTATCAATGATGCTACTCAACAGGAATGCGACTGTAACGACATGTCATTCAAAAACACAAAATTTAGCAGACATTATTAAACAAGCAGATATTGTCGTTGCTGCAGTTGGCAAACCTAATTTTATTAAAGGGGAATGGCTTAAAGAAGGTGCTGTCGTACTTGATGCAGGTTACAACAAAGGAAATGTTGGTGATGCAGATTATGATAGCTGTTTAAAATATGCTAGTGCAATCACTCCAGTTCCAGGAGGAGTTGGACCTGTAACTATATCAATGTTATTAAAACATACCGTTGATTCAGCTGAGGGAACCTTATAAATATAGAAAAGCTCAAAAGCAATTTTTTGCTTTTGAGCTTTCTTCTTCTTTTTTATAGGCTGTTTTCGCATTTATTGTTGCTTTTCGTAATAAGAACCAAACACGTACACTACTAGAGTTCGTGGCATCTTTTCTTCTGTACAACAATGACTGTCCATGTTAAACCACTTTTTTTGGTACTAATTGGATAACAATAGCAACAAAGTTTACGAAAAGAGTCTTTTTATATTTCCATAACAACTCGTCCGTTAATTTTGCCCGCTTCAAGATCAGCAAATATGTCGTTAATATCTTCTAACTTAGCTTTCGTTACTGTTGTTCTCACTTTGCCATCTGCAGCAAATTGTAAAGCCTCTTGTAAATCCTTTCTAGTTCCAACAATCGATCCCACTACACTAACAGCATTTAAAACTGTATCAAATATTGGTATTTCGATCATTTCAGGAGGTAGTCCGACAGCAACACATTTTCCACCGCGTTTTACTGCACGATAAGCTTCATCAAATGCTTTTTTTGAAACTGCTGTACAAATCGATGCTTGAACGCCACCGAACTCCCTTTGGATGTATTCTGCAGAATCTTCATCAAGTGGGTTAACTGTATCATCTGCTCCAAGCTCTTTAGCAAGATCTAATTTTTCACTAAATGTATCTACTGCCACGACTTTGAATCCCATTGCTTTAGCATATTGTACAGCTACATGTCCTAATCCACCTACACCATAGATAGCAACCCAATCACCTGGCTTAGCTTCACTAACTTTTAACGCCTTATATGTTGTCACACCGGCACAAAAAATTGGTGCAGCTTCTACATAGTCTAAATTTTCTGGAACCTTAACTACATAATCAGCAGCTGCTAAACAATATTCTGCATATCCTCCATCGATAGAATACCCTGCATTATGCTGGTTAAGACATAAGGTTTCTCTTCCTGTTAAGCAATATTCACATTGTCCACAAGCTGAATATAACCAAGGTACACCAACTCTATCTCCAACTTTGAGATGTGTAACGCCTTCGCCAACCTCTACAACCTCTCCCACTCCTTCATGACCAGGAATCAATGGTAACTTAGGCTTTACTTTCCAATCACCATGAGCTGCGTGTAAATCAGTATGGCACACACCACAAGCTTTTATTTTCACCAATATTTGTCCGTTAGAAGCCTTCGGTTTTTCAACACATTCTACCGATAACTCCTTCTTAAATTCTTTTACTACTGCTGCTTTCATCGTTTCATGATTATGGTTACAGTTACAATTTCCCATTTCATATCGCCTCCATATCAAAATCCCAATAGTTGAACAACACCATTTGAAAGTTTGTGATATTATTCACAAATGAAGTAAAAAAAAATAACTCCTTACGCTATATCTTACTATATGTTATCCATTGACAAACTTCCTATTTATGACACTTATGTGAACCGTTACATACTTTATACGTAAGGGTCTGACCATACGACTTGAACCCTGAATAGGAATCAAGTATAGATGATCCGACCCATCATGCTATTTATTATACTTAACCTTGTTACATATACTTTCGATGGACATTTTTTCCTTCATACGTAAATAAAATGTTTTTATTTTCGATGACTGTCTCTATATGGACAGCTCTACCCCATAGCTGATAAATAAAAGGAAGCACTTTCTCTAAATATTTTAAATCAAGTTCGATTCCTTCATACCAATGCTTTAAGTAAAGCTCTCCATTTTTTAAATAGTCCCCATCATTAACGGTAATGTACGGAAATCCTCCATTTACTCGCATATTAATAAGTTGGTCACGCACATTCTCCCAGTCTTTATCAACGATTTTATAATCCTTCCCTTGCTTCTGAAATAAATACATATCCTCGCGGAAAACGAGATCCTTCGTTAAATAATTACGTAAGAAAGATATATCTGATTCTATTTCTCTTACTTCAAACATTTTTTCACGCCCTGAATGTGGTTGGGCACCGTGTTCAATCATTTCTTCTGTAGGATTATTGTAACGCTCCTCAATGTCTTCAAATATTTTTAACCCAAGATAATATGGGTTAATGCTCGTTCTTGAAGGCTGAACTACACCAGCGTTTAATTTGGCAAATTCAATTGATTCATCACTCGATAAATCTAACTCCCTTAATATGCGCTGATGCCAAAATGATGCCCAGCCTTCGTTCATGATTTTCGTCTCTAATTGTGGCCAAAAGTATAGCATTTCCTCTCGCATCATCGTTAAAATATCTCGTTGCCAATCTTCTAGCTCTCGACTGTATTCTTCTATAAAAAGCAGAATATCTTTTTCAGGGCTTGGAGGAAATTTTTTCTTCTTTTTGTTATTAAGTGGCTTATTTTTGTCCTTTTCATCCAAAGTCCATAGATCATCATATGGTGTTCGTTGCTTCTGGATATTATCCTCTAGATTATCGTTATCATAATGCCATGCTAGCCTAGGACGCATGAGTGATGGATCGATATGTTCTTGTATAGAAAGAACAGCATCAAGAAATTTTTCTATTTCTTTCCTTCCATGAATTAATTCGTAATATTTAACCCTATCAGCTGTGGCAGCCATACTCTCTACCATATCTCTTTTTGTATTGCTAAAACGGACATTATTTTTGAAAAAGTCGCAATGCGCTAATACGTGGGCAACGATCAATTTATTTTGAATGAGTGAATTTGTATCAAGTAAAAAAGCATAACAAGGATCTGAATTGATAACTAATTCATATATTTTACTTAATCCTAAGTCATAATGAATTTTCATTTTATAAAATTGCTTTCCGAAGCTCCAATGTGAAAAACGAGTTGGCATCCCATATGCTCCAAAAGTATATATAATATCTGCAGGACAAATTTCATACCGCATCGGATAAAAATCTAAGCCGAAACCCTCTGCAATTTCTGTAATTTCATCAATGGCATATTCCAATTCTTTACGTGCACCTTCATTCATTTGCCATTCACTCCCCCTGTCTCTTCTTAACAACAATGTATGAGTGTTATGACGAAATGATGAAAGCTTCACCATTCAAAAATAAAAATTACTTAAATAACGAATCGAAATCGGTTAGATAGAACGCATTCAAAAAATAACGAACCTCATTAAAACTGTAAGGAGGAAATTAACTTTTTCGAAAAGGTAAACTATCGCACCATCTTCTGTGATACCTTTTTTCCACTCTTTTATCATTTTGCCACTACTTATTTAAATTTTGTCAGATAAATGATGGAAATTGAGTTTAACCCTTCTTTTTATATTATCGTCCAACATTTACAGCGAAATTTTTTCATTAAGTAAAACATACTAATGATAACTCCGAATAGGAGGGTGATCTCAATGAACATCGTTGATTACGATAGAGCGTTATACTATACACATCGCTCACAGTGGGATAATTTGTTAATTTTGATGGTACGAACAAAGGATCAATTTTTATCAAAAAAAATTGAACACTTCCTACATGCTTATAATTTTTCAAAAGATTATACTGCTGTTGAGAATAACCTGTACTCCCTTCTTAGATATGTTGATCATGCGATCACATCTAGTCAAGAGGACATTGAAGAATATTGGTGAAAAATTAATTATATTAACAAAAGGGTTGAGCCATATGCTCTACCCTTTGTATTTATTACATATATTCCGATGATTTTTTTAATCGGCTTCGGCTGTCAAAAAGAATAACATACGTGAGGATAACAGTCATAGCTGCAACTAGTAATACTACAGATAGTATTCCAAATGGTATGATTGCTGATGTATCTGAAATTACGCTAGTAAAAACAATAAGAAGGACAATTCTTATACCTAAACCTATTACACGAAACAAACTATCCACACGACCAATTTTGTCATTTGGAATTAACTCCATAAGTAAAGAATTCCTTGCTACTCGAGTACCCGCGTTCCCAAAGGCAGTAAATAGTTTCACTATATAAAACACCCATAAGTATGGAAAAATAGCTAACATAGTAATTGCTATCGAATATATGCATACAGTAGTTACGATAGATCGTTCATTACCTATTTTCTTTGCGAATAACGGTATGAAAATTCCAGCAACAATTGCACCAACTCCATATATCATTCCCGATGTTCCATATGCTGAAGCGTCAGCTTTTAAGACATTTGCAATATATATTGGATTCAAATAATTTGATACCATCACACCGATGAAGGGCATAAATGATGCAAGAAAGAACAAGAACAACATAGGAGATTTCTTCATATAATAATATCCTTCTGCAAGCTTATACAATAGAGAGCCATTACTTTGACCAGACTTTTGAGCTCTTTTGTATGGTATTAAATAAAACATCAGAGCTGCACCACCATAAGTTATCGCATCAAGTATTAAAATTAATGACAAATCCACTCTACTAATAAGTATTGTAGCAACCCCGCCAGCAATTACCGTTGACAACTGTCCTTGAATTTCCATGACTCCATTTAATGATTTATATTGCTCTTTAGTAAAGATTTCTTGATTAAAGGCAAACATTGTAGGATAAAACAATGAATAATAAAGCCCACCCATAGCAAATAATACAATTAACATCCATAGGTCATAATCATTACCACTCACAATTCCATATATCGCAAATAAACTGATTATGATTGAACCAATCACTTCACCGACAATTAAAATCGCTTTTCTTGAGAGCTTATCAATCATATATCCGATATATGGGGCTAGTATAAATTGGGCAATGGTCATACAAATTGTTGCAAAACCTAATATGACTGCTCCACCTTTTTCTGTTACTAATAGCCAAGGAATCGCAATCATTGTCACTCCGGTACCAATAGAAGAAAATATGTTAGCTGATAAGATTTTATATAAACGTTGATCTTGAAAAAGTGTGCTCATTCAGTCCCTCCTTTCGGTTTAATCGTATGGAAAGAACAGATGTTAGTTCTCGGTATAACCCACATCATGATTAATGCTTTTTTAACAATTTATTAAAATGAATTCACTTGCCCATAAGCTTTTACATATAACTGTAGTTCATTCATTAATCCATCAATTAATTGGCTACCTTCATCGGTAAGCCCATCATTTTCTAGATCAAAGTAAATCGGGTCTAATACAAGCTGTTTAGGAATCACATTTGCGTACACCCCGCGCGCAGTCGTTCTCATATTCGTTAGTGCATTCATACCACCTTTTCCGCCTCCAGCAACCGCTAATAAAGCAACTGGTTTATGGCGGAAGTATTCTCCACCTAAAAAGTCTAGCGCATTTTTTAAGGCCCCACTCATGGCACTGTGGTATTCAGGTGAGCTTAACACGATTCCATCTGCATTTTTAATCATGTATTTTAGTTGTTGGACTGCATCTATTGTATCCTGCTCACTCTCACCATTATATAGTGGTAAAGTACCATCGCTTAGATCAATTAACTGTGCTTTATATTCCTTTGAAATAAATCTTGCTGCAACCCCTGTTCTACCCGATTTTCTTGGACTTCCATTAATAACTACAATATTCATAAAATTATTCTCCTTCGTTTGTTATTTTTAGACATTTTTGTGTTGTTGTTTTTGATAAGGCTGTTTTCGCATAGATTGTTGTTTTTTATACTAAAATAGGCACATATATCATGGCATCTTTTCTTCTATAGAATGATGCCATGTGTAGAAACTAAAGCCACAAAGTTATGAAAAGAGCCTGTTGTTATATATAGTATAACTAGCACTTCAAAAGATTAAATCAGTGTTTTTAATGAACATTCTCTACACATATTGATTGACTAAATACAAATCATTCTACGACTATAGTCTTATAAAAGTGTGACTAGATGAAGCTTGTCTATACAATTAGGTGGTATCAAATACCACGCTTCACTGCATACAGCGCTGCCTGTGTCCGGTCGCTTAACTCAAGCTTTGCTAAAATGTTTGAAACATGTGTTTTGACCGTTTTTTCAGTGATGTACAAGCTTGCTGCTATTTCTTTATTACTTTTCCCATTAGCTATTTCAGAGAGAACTTCCTTTTCACGATTTGTTAATTGGTCAATCAAATTCTCTTCTTCTTGACCACCACTTTGAACATGAGACATCACATGAGAAGTCACTTTTGGATGTAATTGACTCTCTCCACGATATACAGCCCTTATTGAATTTACTAGCTCATCAGGTTCAACATCTTTCAATTGATAGCCATTTGCACCTGCGCGTAGAGCTGGAATTACATGATCTTGATCAGAGAAGCTTGTAAGCATTAATATTGCTATTTTCGGATATTTATCTTTAATAGCTTTAGTCGCCTCAATCCCATCCATAATTGGCATAATTAAATCCATAACGACAACGTCTGGTTGATGTTCTTGTGTAAGATTAACCGCTTCTTGACCATTTGTTGCCTCAGCAACAACTTCGATGTCACTTTGTGTTTTAAGAAAAAATAATAACCCTCTCCGTACAACATGGTGATCGTCAGCTATAAGTACTCTAATTGACATTTCCTCTCCCCCTTATTAAATTTTTTCAAAAGATTTTTATTGCCACATTCAGTTATCGAATAATACGCTAGTCTACCGAAATAAGATCCTCAACATAACGAGTCATTAGATAGCTACAAAGGTACGGTCACTTCAACCTTGGTGCCTTTGCCAATCTCACTTTGAATGCCTAAGCTCCCATTTTGCATCTCAATACGTTCCTTCATGCCTGCCAGTCCTAGCGAAGGCATCTCTACACCCGGATTATATTGAAAACCACAACCTTTATCTATAATCATTAGCTTTACCTGTTTTTTCGTTATTTCTAATTCAATTGTAGCGTTTTTTGTGCCGGCGTGTTTCTTTATATTATTTAAAGCTTCTTGGCCGATCCTCCATAAACATTCTTCAACATGATTCGGTAAATCTATAATCCCTTTTACATCAATGCAAACCGTTAACCCTAGTACCTTACCATAATCACATAAAGCGCTGCCAATACCATTTTCTAATCCTTGTGGACGCAATTGCCAAATTAAAGCACGCATTTCCTGCAATGCTTCATGCGATACTTCCTGCATATATGTAAGCATTTCTTGCACTTTCAGATCATCTGTCATTTCCTTTGTTCCTCGAGCAGTTAGTTGTAAAGAAAAAAGAAGTTGATTAACTGAATCATGTAAATCTCGTGCTAGACGGTTCCGTTCATCAATAAGTGCAACTTGCTGCTCTTTTTCAACAAGCTTAATACGTTTAATTGCTGAGCCTATTTGATAAGCAACAGCTTCTAGTAAAGCTAGCTCTTCATCTGTAAAATGAGTTTTATATGGGGAAGCGATATTAAGTAACCCAAATTTTTCCTCTCCTGCTCGTAATGGTACGGTAGCATGATGAGTAATGCCTTCTGTGTCACCCCAGTCATATTCAATCGCATCTTCAATTCGTTTACAATTAATAATATTTGCGGCTCTTTGAAGTCGACCATCGTTATAACGATCTAAGCACCAGCACCCACCTTCACACATTGGCTTTTTCTTCTTCCATACCAAACCAGGTGGAAGATTATAATCTGCAACGAGCTGAAAATTTTCTTTCTCATCTATAAAGAATATCCATCCAGTATCAAGACCCGTTACTTGAAGGAGTTCTTTTAAAACATCAGCCAACATGAGATGCAAATCATTAGCTTGATTTAACGTTTCAGCAATTGTTTTAAGTGTATGTAATTCTTGAATTCGCTGTTCATCTTTCAATGTTCATTCACCTCATCCCCTCATAATGATTAGCTAAATAGTAATCTAATGACAAGTTATTACTAATTATAGCAATGAACAACTGCTGTATCGATAGAAATTAGTCTTAAAAATCCCTACTTCTTTAGTCGTAAAAAAGAAGCTCTATAAATTTGAGCCCCTCATTTACTTTTATGCTAGTTATTTCATAACATATGTGGCTAAAGCCTTTTGAATATCATAAATGTTTTTGTCTTTTTTAAATTGTTTTGAAATTGGTTGGCTTGAACCTGATATCCATATTTTCAATTCTGAATCGATATCGAATGTGCCAGCTGTTTCCACACTAAAATGAGTTACACTTTTGTATGGAATTGAATGAAATTCTATTTTCTTCCCTGTTACTCCTTGCTTATCAATTAAAATGAGTCGCTTATTAGTAAAAACAATAGAGTCTCTTATAAGCTTAAAAGCCTTTTCAACTTTTTCGTCTGTTGTAATAATCGATTTCAATTCTCTTTCTGTAGATTGTATATCAGCTTCTGAAGCATTTCCCATAATACCGTCTAATAGTCCCATACCTCAACCCCTTTAAAACTAATTATTTAGTCTCTATTTTTAAATTAACTAATCTACTTCTTTTCCTAAAGAGCTTTGCCAAACTTCGAACCACTGCTCCCTCGTCAAGTGGATGTTAAGTGCATCTACTGCTTTACGTATTCTTGACATTTTTCCTGAACCGACGATTGGGATAATGTTCGCCGGATGATTTAACAGCCATGCATACATCACTTGATCGATTGAGTCGATATTTAGTTCACCTTTTATCTTATGAAGAGTTTCTCGTAATCGAGCCTCTTTTTCATTTTCAGAAATAAATATTTCTCCTCCTGCTAGTGGAGACCACGCCATCGGTGGGATGTTTTTCTCTTGACATTGCTCAATACAACCATTTACAAATTGAGACAAGTTACTTACAGAAAGCTCAACTTGATTTGTAACAAGTGGAAAATCTAAATACGAGTTTAGTAAATGGAACTGAGATGGGCTAAAATTAGACACACCAAAGTTAAGGACCTTCCCTTCGGCTTTTAATTGGTCAAAAGCTTCAGCAACTTCTGCAGGATTCATAAACGGATCGGGTCTATGTATCAATAGTAAATCAATATAATCTGTATGAAAATTACGTAGAGAATTTTCAACAGAATTAATAATATGCTTCTTGCTCGTATCATAGTATTTAATTTTATGATCAGGTCGATTTTTTGACACGAGTTTTATTCCACACTTTGTTATAATTTGTATATTCCTTCGAAGTGCTGGTTTTAAAGCTAGAGCTTCTCCAAATAATGCTTCACATGCATAATCACCATAAATATCAGCGTGATCAAACGTTGTAATACCAAGCTCCTTACATTCTTCTATTAAGTGTAAAACCTCTTCTTTTTCCATATTCCATTCAGATAACCGCCATAACCCGAGTACAATTCTCGATACTTGTAATGTTTCGCTAAGTTTTATTTTTTCCATTATGTTACACTCCAGTACAGTCATTTTGACAATGCAAATATCCCTACTTACCCAATGTATACTTTCTTTGAAAACTTGCAAGAACATCGTACTCATTAGCAAGTATTTGAGGAATTCTAATAAAAATGGGGAGTAATTCTTCGTATGCTTTACTAGCTTGTAAATTCGCATGATAATGATTTGTCGTTCCGATCATTCCTTTTACAGCATTTAATGAATCAATCTCACCACGCCCATACATACCTAAAACTACTGCTCCAAGACATGAGCTTTCATAACTATCTGGTATTCGAACTTCCATCTGAAAAACATCTGCTAATATTTGTACCCATAGTGATGAACGTGTAAACCCTCCAGTTGCATGAATTCGTGTAGGCTTACCTATTTGTTCTTCTAATGATAGTAACACAGTGTATAAATTCATAGTTATTCCCTCTAATACTGAACGAATCATATGCTCCTTTTTATGATGAAGCCCTAAGCCAATAAAAGAACCACGTGCATTTCCGTTCCAAAGAGGTGCCCTTTCGCCACTTAAATAAGGGTGAAAAATAAGACCTGCGGAACCAGGAGCAGAATTGGCTGCAATTGAGGACAATGTTTCATAAGGGTCTTGCTCACTTAGTTCTTCAGCATCCACTTCCAAATTGGCTAATTCATTTCGTACCCATTGATAAATCATACCACCGTTGTTTACAGCACCCCCGATTACCCAGTGGTTCTCTGTTAAAGCATAACAAAAAAACCGACCTTCTGGGTCTGTAATTGGTCGATCTATAACGGTTCTAATCGCACCACTCGTGCCGATTGTTAATGCAACAACACCAGGATCAATAGCGTCTACACCAAGATTAGATAAAACGCCATCACTAGCACCTATTACGAACGGTGTATCTTGCTGTAAACACATCGTTTGGGCATAGTCTTTCTTCATACCAGTAAACGACTCGGTTGTCGAAACAATTTCAGACAATTGAGAACGGGAAATATGTAATAACGATAACACTTCATGATCCCAATCCATATTTTTTAAATTAAATAACCCCGTCGCAGAAGCGATAGAATAATCAACTGCGTAAATACCGAACAAGCGAAAAAAAACATATTCTTTTATAGAAATAAACTTGTATGCTTGCTGAAACAAATGTGTATGTTCCTCTTGCAACCATTTCATTTTTACTAATGGTGACATAGGATGAATAGGCGTTCCAGTTCTACTATAAATGTCGTGACCTTTATGATCACTTTTTATCGTATGTGCCCATGCTTCACTTCGATTATCTGCCCATGTAATAGAACGTGTAAGCGGGTTTCCGTACTCATCTACAATGAGTAAACTATGCATAGCCGAACTAAATGACACAAACCTAATTTGAGCTGAATCTACTTTTGCTTCATTGACACATGTACGAATCGTTTGTAGTACTGCATGAAATATTTCATCAGGGTCTTGTTCAGCAGCATCTGGTGTTTCAGTGTATAGTGGATACTCATAACTACTACGATAAATCACTTGCATGTGTTCATTAAATATCACTGCTTTTGTACTTGTTGTACCAATATCTACCCCAATAGTATAAGGCTTCATTTATATACCCCCAACTAATTGTGTACTACACATCTGTTATGTAGTCCATATGATCATCATTGGTTCTAAAACTATATATACGTGATTACCGCTTACAAGATCAGTTTCTTACAAAACATATTGCGGTCTAATAAACGGTCAGTGTTGTTCTTCGTACTAATATATAAATACATATACAACTAGATTTCAGGGTATCTTCTTCAGCATAGAGCCTTAAGAAAGTTAAAGTCATATAACACTAATATCTAGCTTTCAAGTTTAGTTGAAATAGCTACATCTTCTCCTATATGGTAAAAAGCTTGGATTTATAAAATATCCTCCAAGCTTTTCATTCATTATTAAGGTGTTTTCGCTATAAGTATTGCTTTATTGTCCTAAGAAATAAATACGTATATACCAAGCATTCTCGACTTCTTTTCTCATTAACAGTTAAATTAACGCTGTTTTTCGTATAAAGAAATTAACACGTACACAACTAGAGTTCCTGGCACTTTTCTTCTATACAATGATGACTAACCATATAAAACCACTTTTATAGTACTAATTTGGATATAGGTAGCAAGTTTACGAAAAGAGCCTAAATTAACGAATGTATCATTGTCATAACAGCTTCCTTCGTTGACGATAATTCATCTTCAGCTTGTTCGAGTGTTGCTCCTTTTACCCCAAAGTAAAACTTGACTTTAGGTTCTGTTCCAGACGGGCGTAAACAAAACCAACTACCATCCTCTAAATAATATTTTAATACGTTCGATTTAGGTAATTTAATTGTTTCTTTTTTACCTAGATGAATATTCAAACGTTCACTTGATAAGTAATCTTCTATACTAACGATGTTTTTATTAGCCACCTTTGAAGGAGGGTTGTTACGGAAGCTCGCTAATAATGTTTGTATCTTTTCCGCACCATCTTTGCCCTTCAGTGTTAATGACTCTAGCCCTTCACGATAGAAACCGTATTTCTGATAAATTTGGGTTAAGCCTTCATACATAGTCTTACCTTGCTTTTTATAAAATGCACATATTTCAACCGCTAATAATGCTGCTTGTATCGCGTCTTTGTCACGAGCAAAATCTTTTATTAAATATCCATAGCTTTCCTCATAGCCGAATTGGAATTCATATTGACCAGATTGCTCGTACTGTTTAATTTTTTCAGCAATAAACTTAAACCCTGTCAAGGTGTCAACAGTTTCAACACCATATGCATTTGCAATCGTTCTACCAAGCTCTGAAGTAACCACTGTTTTTAACACAACACCATTAGATGGCAAGGTCTCTTTTTCTTTACGTTGTGACAGAAGATACTCTAATATAAGTGCTCCTGTTTGATTTCCCGTTAAAAGAACATATTCACCATGTTCATCTTTTACAGCTATACCTAATCTATCTGCGTCAGGGTCTGTTGCTATTAATATATCTGCATCAATATTTTTCCCGTCTCGAATCGCTAGAGAAAAAGCACTCTTTTCTTCTGGGTTAGGAGATGATACCGTAGAAAAATCTGGGTCTGGGAGTTCCTGTTCTTCGACAACTGATACGTGACGATAGCCGAATTCTTCTAAACCTTTACGTACTAATGTATTTGCTGTGCCATGAAGAGGAGTAAACACTACCTTCACATCAACTTCATTTGATAATTGTGGATGTATTGAAATTGTTGTTAGCTGATTAATATATGCGTTGTCAATTTTTTCACCTATGATCGTGATAAGTCCTTTATCCTTTAAATCCTGTTCATCATCTACTGCTATCGCTAATTCATTATCAATCTCATTTACAAATTGAATGACTTCATCTGCTTCTTTAGGCGGTAATTGTCCACCGTCCTGCCCATATACTTTATATCCATTATATTCTGGAGGATTATGACTCGCTGTAACAACAATTCCTGAAAATGCGTGCAAATAGCGAACAGCGAATGATAGCTCTGGAGTAGGTCGAAGCTCTTCAAACACATACGTTTGAATACCGTGCGTCGCTAAAGTTTTTGCTGCTTCCATCGCAAACTCCGGTGACTTATGACGAGAATCATATGCGATAACTACTCCGCGTTGCTTTGCTTCATCACCACACGAATCTATGTATCTAGCCAGCCCTTCCGATGCCTTACGGACTGTAAACAGGTTCATTCGATTTGTTCCAACACCGATTTCCCCACGCATCCCTCCTGTACCGAACTCTAAATTTTTGTAAAAGCTATCCTCTAACTCTTTTTCATCGCTTTCTATTCGTATCAATGATTCTCTTAACTCACCATCCAAATGTGGTGATTGTTTCCATAATTCATATCTTTCATTCCAATTCACAGACTACTTCCTCCTCATTTCTGAAAAAATTGACCTATATCTGCGTGCTCAAAAAGATGGAGAAAAACTAGGTGGTACAGCTTAGGCAAAAGTGTGAGACTTACTAGACACTAAGAAGCTTATTAGCTCCCTAGTATCGAATAAATTTACTTCTTTGAATAAACTTGTTGATGCATCATTACGATTGAAGGAATCAACTTAAGACTCCCATTATCGCCAACACGAGGGCAGTACTTCCTATACAAGTTCAGTCCAGTCTTTTTGAACAATCTCTATAACAGAAACGTACCATATTCAACCACTCTACTCAAGTGTCAATACTGTGCATCATCATATTCATCAAAATATGACTAATTGTTAACATAATGAAAGGACTGTTAAGAGTATTTATGTGCTCCTTACTAGTCAGAGATAAATCTTGCCTCAGTTAATAGCTCATCTAACTCATTTATATACATATTTTCTCTGTCTGTATCCCACCCCAACATAGTCGACATCAGCTTGATAACAGGTTCCTTCCATTTTTCTACCCAATCAATATTAAATAGAAGGGCTCCGGTTCTGCGCATAAAGAAATCTACTGGGGTCACTGCCATTTCCTCTTCTATGCTATACAAAACTTGCGCATATATATCTTCTAATAGCTTATCATTTTTTGTTCTCTGTTTGGTATAACGAATATAATAAAAAAATATTTGATCTACATTAGAGCCATAGCGATGAACAAAGAAGTTAGCTAGTTCTCTAGGTACCCCTAACTTAATACCTTTATCAATCTTTTCTTGGATGAAATTTTGAAAGTTCCGCGACCCTCCAACATGCCCTCCTGAAATAGGTAAATCTTGCGTACTACAAGGAGAAAAGGTGAGACCTTGTGTTTGTTCTAATAATCTAGCGACTAAATCCACTACAGTTTCTGCCATTTTTCTATAACCCGTTAATTTTCCACCTGCTATCGTAATAAGGCCAGTACTTGATTGCCATATTTCATCTTTACGTGAAATTTCAGATGGATCTTTTCCGTCTTCATATATTAATGGACGCAAACCAGCCCAGCTAGATTCAACATCTTGATTCGTTACCTTAACTTCTGGGAACATATAATTAATGGCATCAATCACATATTGACGATCGGAAGCTGTCACTGTTGGATGGGAGATATCATCACTGTATTTAGTATCTGTTGTACCTATATATGTCTTTCCTTCTCTTGGTATTGCAAAAACCATTCGTTTATCTTCAGTATCAAAATAAACAGCTTGTCGTAAAGGGAATCGTTTTCCATCAATTACTAAGTGGACACCCTTTGTTAGTTGTAATGATTTTTTATTTTCAGTAATATCCTTTTCACGTATTGAATCTACCCAAGGTCCTGTCGCATTTACAATTTGTTTTGCTAAGATTAAATACAATTCCCCTGTAATTTGATCAACTGCTTCAACACCAACGATTTTCCCTTTCTCATAGACGAATTTCTCAACCTTTGCATAGTTTACAACACTCGCACCTTGTCTAACCGCCTCTTTCATAACCTCAATAGTTAGTCGTGCATCATCTGTTCGATACTCAACATAATAACCACTACCTTTTAATCCTGCTTTCTTTAATAACGGTTCTTTACTTAACGTTCCATTTTCATCCAACATGATACGACGTTCATTCTTTTTAACACCAGCTAAGAAATCATATATTCTAAGACCAAAGGATGTACTAAGCGGACCAAACGTCCCTCCTTTATAGAAAGGGAGCATCATCCATTGTGGTGTTGTAACATGCGGTCCATTTTCATATACAATTTCTCGTTCTTTACCAACTTCTGAAACCATCTTTACTTCAAACTGCTTTAAATACCGTAAACCTCCGTGAACAAGTTTAGTAGATCGACTTGATGTACCTGCCGCGAAATCTTGCATTTCTAGGACGACAGTTTTCATTCCTCTAGTAGCAGCATCCAATGCTATACCTGCTCCTGTAATACCTCCACCAATTATGATTAGATCGTTTTCTGCACTAGCCACCTGTTTAAGAATGTCAATTCTATTCATGCTTGAAAAGGGTTTTTCCATCTTTCTCCCTCCAATTAAATTAAAAATGCTAACAGCTTATATAAGTAAATATAAATACAAACAAAAAGACACCACAAAATTCTCGTACACATAATATGAATACAAGATTTTGTGGTTTCTCCGTTTCTCCGACCATAATATTAACTTATCATGTAATTTACTAAGCTTATTTAAAAGCCATTGTTGCGTTTACTGCTTTTTTCCAGCCATCGTACAAGTCATTTCGTTGTTGTTCATCCATTGTATTGTCAAACGTTTTATCAATATTCCATTGCTTTGCAATTTCATCTTGACTTTCCCAAAATCCAACAGCAAGCCCAGCAAGATAAGCTGCACCTAATGCAGTTGTTTCATTAATTATTGGTCGTTCAACAGGTACATCTAACATATCACTTTGAAATTGCATTAAGAAATCATTTTTAACAGCCCCACCATCAACCCGTAACGTTTTTAAAGAAATATTAGCATCAGATTCCATTGCAGTTAGCACATCCTTCGTCTGGTATGCTAACGATTCAAGTGTAGCACGAACAAAGTGCTCTTTTTCCGTTCCTCGTGTTAACCCAAATACAGCACCACGAACATCACTATCCCAATAAGGTGTTCCTAGGCCGACGAAGGCTGGAACAACGTATACACCATCAGTAGACTTTACACGATGTGCATATCTTTCACTTTCAGCAGCATCATTGAACATTCTAAGACCATCTCGTAGCCATTGAATGGCTGATCCGGCAACAAAAATACTGCCTTCTAATGCATATTCCACTTTACCATTTAATCCCCAAGCAATTGTAGTTAATAAACCATGTTCTGACTTTACTGCTTCCTCACCAGTATTCATTAACATAAAACACCCAGTACCATATGTGTTTTTAGCCATACCTTCTTCATAACACGCTTGACCGAACAAAGCAGCCTGCTGATCTCCCGCTGCACCAGCTATTGGAACTTCATGTCCGAAAAAATGATAATCTGCTGTATGTGCATACACCTCAGAAGATGAACGAACTTCTGGTAACATTGAAGATGGAATAGTTAATATTTCTAATAATTCTTCATCCCATTTCAAATCATGTATATTGAACATCAAAGTCCTTGATGCATTTGAATAGTCTGTAACATGTGCTTTTCCGCCTGATAGCTTCCAAATAATCCAAGAGTCAATCGTCCCAAATAATAACTTCCCACTGTCGGCTTTTTCTCTTGCACCTTCAACATTGTCTAGAATCCACTTTACTTTTGTTCCTGAGAAATATGCATCAATTAATAAACCAGTCTTGTCACGAAACTTCTGATCATAACCTTTATCTTTAAGCTTTTCACAAATATGTGCTGTTTGGCGTGACTGCCATACAAGAGCGTTATAAACTGGATTGCCAGATTCTTTATCCCAGACGACCGTCGTTTCTCGTTGATTAGTAATACCAATCCCTACAACTTGCTCTGGTTTAACTTGTGATTCTGATAAAACACTCGCTATAACAGCTAATATTGATCCCCAAATCTCATTAGCATCGTGTTCTACCCAACCAGGATGTGGAAAGTGTTGTGTGAACTCCTTTTGAGCAACATGTACGATTTGGCCTGATTTGTCAAAAAGTATTGCTCTTGAGCTCGTTGTTCCTTGATCTAAAGATAAAATATATTGTCCCATTACTGTTCTCCCCTTTTCAGCTATTTCTTCTATTACGTACTTTCGTATGGTTGTTTTCGTAAACTTTGTTGCTTTTTTAACTTACATTTAGGTAACGGTGTATAGAATATGATCTTATTTAGTCTTTAGGGAAAGATACTCCGAACGTTAGTTAAATTCGTATTTAGCTTTAGCTTTTGTTTAGAAAAGCAACAATTAGTCCGAAAACAGCCTTTTGCGTTGCTTGTTGTTTTTCGTACTATGAAATAACATGTACACGACTAGAACTTGGCTTTCTTCAAACAAACAATGATAACTGTTATAAATTACTTCTTACGATGCTAATATTGTAATTTATTAGGAAAGCTTATGATATAGAGCCTTTTATTGTTATTTATACCGTAGTTTGCTTTGCAGAAGCTACATGTTGTTTTTCCTTTTGTTCAACAAATAAAGATATTAATAATATCAGTGTCACTATAACTGTGAAAATCCAAAAATTTCTTGTAACAGTTTGTTCAAAAATAGCTTTATAAAATAGACCACCATACATTCCGCCAACGATTGGGCCTATCACAGGAATCCAAGCATAAGTCCAATCCGACTTACCTTTTCCTGGAATCGGCAAAACAAAATGTGCTAGACGAGGACCTAGATCACGAGCAGGATTAATCGCATATCCTGTAGTGCCTCCAAGAGATAAGCCAATTGCGACAATTAAGAAACCTACAATAAGTGGATTTAATCCTTCAGTAAATTCATTTGCACCTATTGATAATAACCCAAGAACGAGTACAAACGTTCCAATCATTTCACTTACTATATTTGCTGTTGTACTTCGAATAGACGGGGCTGTTGAAAATACTCCCAATTTAGCTGCTGGGTCAGCAGTCTCTTTCCAGTGTGGCAAGTAATGAAAGAAAACAATTGCTGCTCCTAAAAATGCTCCGAGCATTTGTGCAGTAATATAACTAGGTACATCACCCCAAGGGAATTCACCTATAATGGCTAGACTTAATGTCACTGCCGGATTAATATGGGCTCCACTAAATGAACCAACAGCATATACTGCCATTGCAACTGCTAATCCCCACCCTAAAGTAATAACAATCCAGCCACTATTATGAGCTCCTGATCTCTTTAAAGTAACCCCAGCACAAACTCCTCCTCCAAAAATAATTAACATCATTGTACCAATTAACTCGCCGATAAATGGTGTCATACAGCATCCCCTTTCCCATGATTAATTTCATTTACTTAATTGAAGCGAAAGAATATTAACGGAGAATGAAGTATGACATGGAAAAAGTAGATAAATCTGTTAAAATTCCATCATCTTTTTACTAGTAAAAAATACGTTAATACATCAACTAATATGTCAAGACTGGTTCTAAAATATAGAAATAATTGTATACTTACTAACAAAAAAATCACAACATACCCCTTTTATTTTACATAAAAGAGGATGCTGTGATTCTCCAAATCTCCGTCACATCTATTAACTTAATTCAAATACTAATATAAATAGAAAGCGCTGTCAATATAATATTTTAATTTTCTGTATACTCTAAATCCCACAACATCTTATTTGATGTTGTCACTGCACTCGCTCCAGCCTTTATTGCCTGCTCTACATCCTCATGCGTACGAATCATTCCACCAGCAAATATCGGAACGCCAGTATTATTATGTATTTCTGTTATTAGGTTTGGTACTACACCAGGTAACACTTCTATAAAATCTGGATTCGTTTTTGCTATAATACTGTAACTCTTTTTTAATGACCCAGAATCTAATAGAAATAGTCGTTGAATTGCATATATACCCCGTTTTTTTGCTTTACTAATAACATTAGCTCTCGTAGAGATGAGTCCAGCTGGTTTAATTTCTTGGCAAAGAAATTCTGTTGCAAATTCATCATTCTTTAAGCCATTAACTAAGTCCACATGAAGGAATAATTTCTTACCTTCTTGTTTTGTCATTTTCACAATAGCATTAAGCTGTGCAACATGACTTTCAAGTATAACTCCATATTCATATTGGCTACGAATGAACTTCTCTAAATGCTTCATATCGCGTATCGCAGGTATAATTTTTTGCCCATGAAACATATTTTTACCTCCTAAAAAACGAAAACAGTAATTGATAGAATAATATTATACTACAACTCAATCGCTTATAAAGTCAATTACAGGAACATTCATTATATAGCGAAGGGATGAAGCAAAAGCCGATAAACCTTACTCAACTTCATCTTTAGTTAAGATGTTATTGACGTAAGTTTAGGCTTTACTTCATCCCCTTGGTTTATTACTGTTGGGTATTTGAAGGCTCTGAAATACTTGAAAGTGCTTCTTCTGCTTCATTATCAAACGATTCATTTGTGGCTAAGTCGCCTAATGCAACAATACCACATAATTGATTGTTTTCTACGACTGGTAAACGGCGAATTTGATTTTGTGCCATTACATCTGCTGCCTCTTCAACGGTCATTTCGGGTGTACCTGAGACAAGATTCGTTGACATCACTTGTGATACCGAAGTTGAATTATTTAATCCTTCTGCTGTTGAGCGTAATGTAATATCTCTGTCAGTAATGATTCCACAAATTTGTCCGTTATCTACTACTGGAATAGACCCTACGTTATTTTGTTTCATGATTTCAGCTGCTTCTTGAATGGTTTGATTTGATGAGACAGTTGCAACATTTTCCGTCATAATATTGCGGAGCATGTTCATTGTCATTGTATCCACCCCTTTCAAAAAGTATTTTTACCTAACTTAGCATACATATACATATCAAAATTACATAATGAAAACTCTAATTATTAGTGATATTACATGAGCTAATTATTTGAAAGAGAAAGTATATCCCTATTCGATATCCTTTTTGCTAAAGTAGATTTAAAATTCCAATAAACAAATTATCTCCTACTGTGGAATGTCTTTTATACATTTAGTCCGAAAACGCGGGCATAATATTCTAAATCCTTTCTTTTAACGTGAAGGTGTAATATAACCTATTAGTTCAAATGTAACCAGTGCTCTATGCTCCTTAAAGGACCGTTTTTCGCGCTTCAGCTCTGCTTTTTAAATGATATAATATATAATTTCTCAACAACGCATACACTTTGCTGATTTTCTATAAAAGAATTTCTAAATTGCTTGTAATGCTGTTGGAGCGGACTTTAATTTGTCATTATGAATCACAGTCAGGTCAATTATTTCCTGAGAAATTTGTCGATACCAATAAGTACTACAAGCCCTTCATTAGAGGTATCTTTTCCTTATTCTTGTAGAGGTGATAATTTAATATTTTCAGCTAACTTACGAAGGTGGGTTTTTAATATTTTTCCGACGCCGTTTCGCGGGAGTTGTTCAATAAATATAATTTTCCTAGGTGTTTTATTTTTGGATAAATGACTTTGACAATATAGTATAAGCTCTTCTTCGGTTATAGATTGTTTATCCTTTTTGACAACATATGCGACCACTTCCTCACCCATTTGATCATTAGGGATGCCCACAACAGAAGATTCTGCTACAGCTTCATGCTTTGCAAGTAATTCCTCTACATCACGAGGGTATATATTAAATCCTCCTCGAATAATCAAATCTTTTTTTCGGTCAACAATAAATAAATATCCATCTGTATCCATATATGCCATATCACCCGTATACAACCAAGAATCTTTTAACACCTGCTTTGTTGCTCTTTCATTTTGAAAATACCCGGGTGTAATATTATCACCTCGAGCAATTAATTCCCCAACTTGACCAGTAGCTAACTCATTTCCACCGTTATCAACGATCTTGACTTCAACACCTGGTATTGGGATACCAACTGAACCTGGTTTAATAACTGAATCTCTTTGGTGAGCAGCAACAACAGGTGCAGCTTCTGACAACCCGTAGCCTTCTAATATATCTGCACCAAATTTCTGCTTAAACGCGTGTAATAACGCAACTGGGAGAGGTGCTGAACCAGAAGCAACCCATTCAAGACTACTTAATTGATATTTGTTAGAATGTGGATATGAAAGCAATGCAAAAATCATAGCCGGCACTGCAGAAAAATTAGTCACTTTATATTTTTCAATGGCTTCAAAAACAGCTTTTGGATCAAAGTGATTAAATACAACAGCTGAGCTTCCAGTTAGAAAACAAGTATTGGAAATAGTTAAGCCATATACATGTGCAAGAGGAAGAATGCCGAGGGTTACTCCTCTTTTTGATTCATTATGAAGAAAAGTATTTTCAGCGTTGGAATATAAGTTTTTATGAGTCAGCATCACTCCTTTTGGTTTTCCAGTTGTTCCTGATGTATATAAAATAACAGCAGTATCTTCTGTATCTAGCTTTAGATCACTTTCTACATAAAGCTTATTTTCTTCGATATCTGTATCATATAAATTAAATATGTTTTCATCAGTAGGCTGGTCAACCACTATTACAACAGGTTTTTGTTCCAAATGCTCTATTGCGGATTCTACCTTTTCTAAAGATAGTGATGACGTAATGACTACCTTCGCTTGACAGTCTTTAATAATGTAATGAATTTCTTTATCATGCAAGGTAAACATTACGGGCACAATAATTGCGCCTGATCTTATAATACCTTGATACGAAAAAATAACCTCTGGACAATTGGGCATACAGACAACAATACGATCACCTTTAGCGATCCCAAGTTTTTTTAACCCTTGTGCAATCTTGTTTGAATAGTTTTTTATGTCTAAGTTAGAATACTCCTTATCTTTAAAATAAATAAAAGGATATTCACCAAAAGTTTCGATATTTTTATTAAGCAAATCACTTAATATCATGAACTCATCTCCTCTTTATAATCTTAAACAACAACCCTTGTATTCATAGATCTTTATAATAATAGACGAAGTAGCACTATTCATAGAGCCTATAAACATTAATACCTTCACTTGATTTATCCACAAATACTTCATTTCTACTTTCCATCAAATCTAAATGACCTTGAACTTGAGATAGTCCAAGAAACACTAATTTTCCTTTTAATCTTGGAAAGACTTCAATACAAATTTGATAGACCGTTTTGTCACTTGTTCTTAAAACTTTTCTTATTTGGTCACAACGATAATCATGTTCATTTAATCTTCGATCAATGATTGAAACATGGTCTGAAAATGGTCTGCCATGACCTGGGTATATAGTTGTTAATGGTAATGCTCTTGTTTTCATTAATGACTCTCGATATTGTATAAGTGGTTTAGGTCGCTCTTGCTCAAATGGTATAGGCGGTTCAATAAATGCGTTTACAGAAATATCTTTTAATAGATGATCTCCGGCAAAAGTAAGACCCGTTTCAGGTTCCCATAAAATCATATCTGTTTGACTATGCCCTGGTACAAAAAGAACTGAAAATTTTCTTCCACCTACAAAAACATGATCTTCATTACTTACATATTTGACATGCTGCCAATTCATATTATGGTAACGGTGCTTTGATTGATGGCTTTCAGGATCAGCACCACATTCCTTTACAAAATAATTTAAAAAGTTTCTAGTTCTATCGAATTCATCTATTCCGCCAAATAATATATGTTTTGCTCCTTCGTGAACAAATATGGGTATGTCGATTTCTTCTTGTATATCTTTTACGCCTCCAGCATGGTCTGTATGCATATGAGTGACAACAATCTCATCTAGTTCTTTGAAAGTAAGCCCCTCCTGCTTTAGCAAATACCTTAGCTTCTCAAGTGATTTTTTTCCAGGAAGTCCTGTATCGATCAGTGTCACAGATTCACCGATGACAACGTAGACATTAACGTTCCCAACTGTAAATGGTGTCTCTATGGATAGTGGAATGACCTTAAAAATGTTTATCCCTCCTCCCTTACACAATGCTCTTTTGAAATTATGTTAATTAGTTAACGCAGCAAATCAAGATTTTATAAGGTACCTATCATTTGAAAGAAGATGCAACGACCATTCGTTTGTGTCTATGCTTACTCCTAAACAATTACTTGTTATAAATACACGAAAAAGGGGATGAGATTGTCCCCTATTCCATACATATTGTGATGTCTTGAATTTATTGACTAAATATTCTAATATTAATATTTATATAAGAAGGCTAGCTGAATTAATCTTGTATCCACACATCTCCATCTTTATAAACAACCCCTTCTGGATAACGAAGATTAATTACTTCTTCTTGTAGTTGTTGGGACGGTGCTTTTGTTGCTAATGATACGATTATATTTGTTAACAATGCAGCTACTGCGCCAAAAATACCTGCTCCTGTATCAATAATTCCTGCTATAGAAAAGCCCCCATATTTTGCTGCAAATATATATCCTAATGTAACGATTAATCCAACAATCATCCCGCATGTCACGCCTTTTGCATTCGCTCGTTTCCACCAAACACCTAATACTAACGCTGGGAAAAAAGTACCCGAAGCGATTGCAAAAGCCCATGCAACAATCTGAGTTATTGCCCCTGGCGGATCGAGAGCAGTAATACCTGCTACTACGGTAGCAATAATAATCGTCCAACGTGCTACATTTAATCTTGTTTTGTCTGTAGCATTAGGGTTAAGAACACGATAATATATGTCGTGTGCAAAGGATGAAGAAATAGCAATCATTAGTCCTCCAGCAGTTGATAATGCAGCAGCCATCGCTCCTGCAGCAACAAGCCCTATAACAAACACACCTAGGTTTGCTACCTCAGGTGTAGCCATGACGACAATATCTTTATTTATTAATAACTCAGGCCATTGTAAAATACCATCTGCATTTGAATCTGCTATTGATAACTTCCCAGTATTAACCCAGCTAGTTGTCCAAGCTGGGAGAGAATCAATTGGGTTACCAACCACATTTTTCATAAGAATAAACCGTGAAAATGCAGCATATGCTGGGGCAGTCAAATATAATAAACCGATAAACAATAATGCCCAAGCACCTGACCAACGAGCTGCTTTCATCGTTGATACTGTGTAAAAACGCACGATAACATGTGGTAAACCTGCTGTTCCAGCCATTAAAGTAAACATTAATGCTAAGAATTGCCATTTTGTTCCATTCGTGAATGGTGCAAAATACTCAGAAATCCCAAGCTCTCTATCTATTTCTCCTAACTGTGATACGATATTTCCATAAGAAAGCCATGGAATTGGATTATTTGTAATTTGGAGTGACATAAAAATCACAGGTACTAAGTATGCAGTAATTAAAATAATATACTGTGCAACCTGAGTCCATGTAACCCCTTTCATTCCTCCGAAACCTGCATAAAAGGCAATTAAGATTACCCCTATCATCGTTCCAAATTTTGCATCAACTTCAAAAAGTCTTCCTATGACTACACCTGATCCCGAAAGCTGTCCAATTGAATAAGTAAAGCTAATAATGATTGTGCATACAGCCGCAATGATTCGTGCTGTATGACTATTAAATCGATCACCAATAAATTCTGGAACTGTGTATCTACCGTATTTACGGAGCTGTGGTGCAAGCAAAAATGTAAGAAGTAAGTATCCACCTGTCCACCCCATGATGTAGGCAAGGCCGTCGTACCCCAGTAGCATAACCGTTCCTGCTAAACCAATAAAAGAAGCAGCGCTCATCCAGTCAGCACCAATTGCCATTCCATTAAAAACAGATGGTACACCGCGACCAGCAACATAAAAGTCAGAAGTGACTTTCGCTTTATTGTATAATGCTATACCAATATATATTCCAAACGAAGCAAGAATAAGAGATAGCGAGACTATAAATTGTGTATCCATTTAAAAATCTCCTTCCACTATTAATTGCCGTTAAAATTTTTGCGACTTCATACTCTTATCTAGCTGTTGTGTTGCTGTACTAAATCCATATTTCTCATCTAACTTGTCACTAACTCTAGCATTAATGAATAGAAGTAAAATAAAGATCAAAATTGATCCCTGAGCCCCCATAAAATAGTGAAATGGGAAACCATTTATATTAAATTGCAAAGTCTCCGCAAAAAAAACAACACCAAAAGAGACCATTAACCAAATAACTAAATATATAACAACATTACGGGTATGTTTCCGAAAATACGAATCTGCATTTTGTTTATCTAGCTTTTTCACTTCTTCACCATCCCTATATTGCATTTTTTATTCGTAATATCAACAAGCAACTGTTGCTCAAATTCATGATTAAGCTACTCATTTTTTCAGCTATCACCATCCCTCTTGTTATTTAAGGCTAAAAATAAACTTAACAGTTTCAAAAAAAGGTGCAGGAACAAGCGCTATTTCAAGCAAAAAGTACATAAATATAGCTACGAACGGCAAGAAATAAAACACTTTCTTTTTCTTACGGACAGCTATGTAAAGGCAGATTATTGTAATGATGCAGAACATAACAAAACTATAATTCATGCGACCACCCTTTTTCCTTTTCTGAAAACTTTGCTGGAATTCCAGCTTATGTAGCATAGCTAAATGTATATCATTGTTTATTGAAGAGAAAATGGCACGGACTTTATTTGAAAGTTTTTTTATGCTCTGATACGAAAAAGTCCTTTTATACAATTAGATTAACAGAGTAAATTTAAGGAATATTCTAATAAGTTAATTATCTTTTCTGTATTTGACAACGTCAATATGTATAAGCTGAAAAACTTTCGTATTATTTCGACATTATTTTATTTCTGTCCTTTTTGTGAGGGATAATTTCTACATGTTATACTAGAGGATGGTTGTTTTCTCATAAATTGTTGTTTTTCTTACTTATATGCAAATAGATTGTCGTGGCATTTTTTCTACTATAATATGAAGACTTTTGATTAAAACGATACCTTTATCTTCTAGTTTAAGAACTATAGTAACAAGTTTACGAAAAGAGCCTAGAGGCAAGAGCATTTATGTATGAAACAATTATAAATTGGATAATCTCATGTAAAAGATAATAGGCTACATGACCATCAATAATATTTGATAACTCTTAGTCAATGACGACCATAAATAGTAGGCATTTGTTAATGAAATAGTGTAAATTACTAAGTGAACACGTTCACCCACTCTTTAGTGTTCGTGCCACATTCACTTCTAAAAAGGGTCTTTTCCTAGACTTTGTTGCTACAAATTAGTAACATAAAAAGTGATTTTTTATAGTTAATCATCGTTGTACTGAACAAAAGATGTCAAGAACGATATATCATACGTCTTAAAAGAAGTAGCTTCAAAGGTGAGAAAAGAGCAGTTCTTACAATACATAATCGTTAGGAGACTTTATGAAAAACCAAAATAACCTAAATAATTATCTGTTTATTTCGTGGGCAGTATCATTAATTGCTACACTAGGTAGTTTATTTTTTTCTGAGGTTATGATGTTTGTTCCGTGTGAATTATGCTGGTATCAACGTATACTGATGTATCCACTCGTTATCATCCTTGGAATTGCATTAATAAAAAAAGATTATTCTATCTCACTATATTCATTTGTTCTATCTACTATAGGGGGATTGATTTCTATTTACCATTTATCCATTCAAAAAATCTCTTTCATGGGTGAACATTCATTATCATGTGGCATAATACCATGTAATGTCGAATATATTAATTGGATGGGCTTTATTACCATTCCTTTTCTTGCACTAATTGCATTTGTATTAATATCTGTTTTTAGCTTAATAACAATGAAAACTAATAAGGAGCTGGACTAAATGAAGAAAGTGATCATTTTTACATTAATCGTATTAAGTTTATTCGCTGCATTAGTATTCGTAACTAAATACCAGCAACAACAACAGGCGGCTGGAAACCCATTTAACAAAACATCACTCCATCCTGAAACAGTAAATCAATTAGATGATCCAAATTACCAAAATATTATTTTACCTAACGAACTTGATGAAAAACTGGCTAACAATGAATCAGCCACGATCTATTTCTATCAGTCCACATGTCCGGCATGTAAAGTAACATCACCCATCATCGTTCCCATGGCAGAAGAGATGGGAATTGACTTAAAATTATATAATTTACTAGAGTTTAATGAAGGATGGGATGAATATAACATTGAAAGTACACCAACAATTGTTCAATATAAAGATGGAAAAGAAGTCAGTCGTCTAAATGGAGCGGTTGGGGCAGAGAAATTCGAAAGTTGGTTTAAGGAGTGGACAAAATAACATAAGCTTTCAAGGGTTATTACTACATTCAATACCTAATTTGAATTATTATGATAACGAAACATTGCTGATATTGTAACTTAAAATGTGGCAGTTAGAAGAGTTGATTATTTGACTGTCATGTTTTCTATCGTTATAGAAAAGAGAAGATGCCACGAACTCTAGTTGTATATATGTTTTAATCTTTGTACAAAAAATCAATGTAAAAAAAGCTAAAACAAAAAGATGCTAAGAACTCTATTTGTAAATAATTTATTTAAAAAACACCTTTTATAAAGTTCAAACCGCCTATCTTACATTAGGCGGTTTTTAATCTTCAAACTAAAAATTGATTATTAGGTTTACAATAATAACTAATTATGTTTGTTTTCGGTAAAGAAAAGTTCTCAATTTGAAAAGGAAATGATAAACTGTACTTTTCTAAGAAGCTTATATTTTTTTCAAATACTGTTCGATGATACTCAGAAACATTTTCATATTGTATTGTTTCTATAATATGTATTATTACTTGAAGGCTTGTAATAATTTGAATAGCTTCTTTCACCGTTCCATCATAATGCTTATACATCTCTACCTTAGATAATATGTTGTTTTTTTCCATCTCCGTTATTTCTTCATCTGTGAAATAACTTGGAAAAATGTCTGAGTAAAAATAAGTGATTAACTCCTCTATCTGTTTTTCTTGTTCAGGAGTAGATGCATACACAACTTTCACAAGATGACCCCCATCTTTACAATTCTTTTATAAGAATACCATAGACTTAATGTGCATGGTGCTGGTAACTGTTTCCCCATCTATAGTAAATTATAACAATGAGGAAAATTAAACATTTACCATTTTGCTCTACCTTAATAACAAAATAAATATGGTACTTATGCAATAAAGAAAGGAGATATATAACTTGAGAGCGAATCGTAAAGGAGAATGGTTTGAGATCATTGCACCTATAGAATGGGAGCAATTCACTATCAATCATTTATTTAAAAATCATTGGCAAATTCCAAAGAAACTAACTCATGATTACCGCATACACCGTAGAATAAAAATAAACAATCAGCCCATATCATGGGATACAAAAATACAAGCTGGAGATCGGATTCAATTACATGTTTTTTATGAAGTTAACGATTCAGTCATTCCAGATTATGCCGATATACAAATTTTATATGAAGATGATCATCTCATTATTGTTAATAAACCTAGTGGCATGGACACACACCCTAATGAATTTGGACAAACAGGTACGTTAGCTAATGCCGTTTCTTATCACTTTCTATCAAATGGTATTTCTGCTACTGCGAAACACGTCCATCGTCTAGACAGAAATACAACAGGTGCGGTTCTCTTTGCAAAACACCCTCTTGTTGGTGTGATGTTAGATAAAATGCTAACAGAGCGCAATATCAAGAGAACATACCTGGCTGTTGTTCATGGTATTCTCACAAAAAAACAAGGATGTATTAATGCACCGATTGGACGTGATCGACACCATCCAACGAGGAGAAGAGTGTCCAAAAACGGTCAAGATGCAATCACCCATTACAAAGTCATTTCAAATAATCGAAATGAAAATACATCTCTATTACATTTACAACTAGATACTGGCCGTACGCATCAAATACGTGTTCATCTCAGTCATTTGGATCACCCTTTAATTGGCGACGTCTTATATGGTGGGAAAAAATCAAAAGCTGCTAGACAAGCATTACATGCTGCAAAAATCTCTTTGCACCACCCTTTTACAGATGAATTGATTGAATGCTATGCACCGTTCTTGGACGAACCACCAATTTTTGCTAATGATGTAACTAATTATTTGACTTAAGCTCTATGTTTCTATAATAACTACCTCTCGCTATTCAACTTTGGTAACAATTGCAGCAAAGTTTTAGAGAAGCACCTTAGCTTGTGATTATTCACTTTAACGTACATGTTTATTTCTTAATTAGTAAAACAACTTTCAATGCAAAAACAACCATTCCTTAAGATAGTCCATACTTCTCTAGCTTTCGATATAAGGTCGATAAGCTAATATTTAGCATTTTTGCAAGTTGCTCCTTTTGCTCCTTTTGATTTAATGGGAGATGCTGTGCTAATATATTTCGTTCAAAGTTAGCAACCATTGAATCTAAACTACTACTATTTTGACGAGTATGTAGATAATAAGGAAGATCTTCAAAGGTTAGAGTATGTGGTGATTCTACCATATTCATCATATACTCTACTGTATTCTCTAATTGACGAATATTCCCTGGCCACTCATTTTGTAAAAACCACTGCTCTAGAAGAGGATCCAATTGTGGTACGTTTTTTTGTAATATTTGACTATATTTTTTTAGAAAATACGACAAGAATAGTCGTATATCTCCAACCCTTTCTGATAATGAAGGTAAACGAAGTGGTATGACATTAATCCTGTAATATAAATCTTCACGAAAAGTCCCTTTCGTAACCATTTCCCACAAGCTTTTGTTTGTTGCTGCGATGACTCGGACATTTAAAGAATATTGACGAGTGCCTCCTACTCTTTCAACTTCCTTCTCTTGTAGCACTCGTAGTAATTTAGGCTGTACCGAAAGTGGTAAATCACCTATTTCGTCAAGAAAAATCGTCCCATTATTTGCTGCCTCAAATTTACCAATTTTCCCTTCACGATTTGCTCCAGTAAAAGCGCCTTTATCATAACCAAACAATTCACTTTCTACTAATGTCTCTGGAATAGCCGAGCAATTAACAGTAATAAATGGTTGGTTAGCTCGGTTGCTCTCATAATGAACAGCCTTCGCCATACATTCTTTACCTGTCCCATTTTCCCCACTTAGTAGAATAGTTGATGGGCTATTAACTACTTTTTTTGCTTTCTTAACGACAGAGTGAAATTGTTCACTTTCCCCTATCATATCGTCGAAAGAATAAGCTCTCTTCTCTTGCTGAAATCCTTCATGAACTTCACAATTTTTTGTTGTTACTTCAAGTAGTAGTAGCTTATTTTCTAGTAATGTGCTAATAGTTCCCATAAATTTATATAGTTTCTCTTTGTTGGTTAAAATTAAATCTCGCTGTTCTGCCGTAAAACCGATAAACCCTATAACTCCAATTGGTTGATCATTCATCATGACAGGGTAACCCATAGTTGCTAATTCCGTACACCTCTCATGAAAAATACAGCTCATACAATGTTCATGATCTTTGCGATTATCGAAAATAGTTCCCTTTGATCCTGTACGTAATATTTGCTCAAAAAAGGAACCTTCTGGTATCGATTTTCCAATTAGACTTTGATGAAACCCTGTGCCACTTACTCTTATTCCTAGCTCATCAATTATAGAAACTTCCAACCCTAGTAAGTCCGCCATATTGTCGGCACACGATTGGGCGAATTCTTCTATCTTAGATATATATGACATTATTTTCACCTCATAAGTGCTTGCTCAATATCAAATAGTATATCGCGCTTATCTTCTAATCCAGTTGACAATCTAATGAGACCATCAGTAATTCCAAACGAAGCTCTTTCATGTTTAGGGATAGCAAAATGGGTCATTGATGCTGGGTGTTGTACAAGCGTTTCTGGGTCACCGAGGCTGAATGAAATCATACAAAGCTCCAATCTGTCTATAAATTTCTTCGCTTCTTCAAAGCCTCCTTTCACTTCAAAAGAAACGATACCTCCACATCCATTCATTTGTTCTTTGACAAGTTGATATTGGGGATGTGTTGTTGATCCAGGAAAATAAACACTACTAATATACGGGTGTTGTTCCAAATAGTTTGCAATTTCTTGAGCACTATCACAATGGTGTTTCATTCGTATAGGTAATGTTTTTAATCCACGTAAAATTAAGTAGGAATCCCATGCGTTTAAGTGTTGCCCTAAATCACCCATCATATTTTTACGAATATATTCAATCTGTTGCTGATTGCTAATTATGAAACCTGCTAATACATCACCATGTCCGTTTAAGTATTTTGTGGCACTATGGACAACAATATCTGCACCAAGCTCTAATGGCTTTTGTAATAATGGGGTCATCAAAGTATTATCAACTACGACGATTAGCCCGTGTTCATGTGCTAATGTTGATAACTTGTTAATATCTAATACTGTTAGACAAGGGTTAGATGGTGTTTCAATAAATAGTACTCTGGTTTCAGGCCTTATCGCTTGTTTTACCATAGTTAAGTCCGTACAGTCTACATAATCATATGTAATTCCAAAGCGCGGGCCAAGCGTAGATAAAAATTTATACGTCCCACCGTATATGTGTTTTGTAACAAGTACATGTTCTCCATGTTTAACATTTGCTAAGATGGCGCTAGAGATAGCTGCCATCCCACTTGATAAACCTAATGCAGCTTCTCCATTTTCTAATAAAGCGATTTGCGCTTCTAAATTATTTGTCGTAGGATTACCGTATCTTCCATAATAAATCCCACCCCTTGCTCCTGAAACAACCGATGCAGCTTCTTCAGTATTTTCGAATGCATATGCCACAGCTGGTGTTACTGAGTTCGCTATTACCCCATTTCTTTTCTTTTCTTTATTACCATGAATACATTTAGTATTTATACTCCAATCATATATCGTTTCTGTCATTTCGAGTTCCTCCCTTGATAATGAAACAACATCTTTTTTTGCAATTTTTGTGCCAATGAGGGATACTCCTATGTTATCTAGAAAAGATATATGTAATAGCCATTTTTAATTAGTTTCAATTGTTCATATAGCAGTAATAATTCGCATAAATGAAAATGAATTTTTATGATTGAGAATGATCTTTTATCCATCTCATTATAAACCATTGACTAACAAATCATAAATCAGTAGAATGAAACACAATATTATCTACAGTGATATATTCATAGTTGTGATTTACATTACTACATTGCATCATGAAAGGAGCTCACCAATGAATAAACATCAGTTAAAAGAACGTATTGCAGTCTCAAATCAAACAAATGAAGCGGATTTAGTTATAAAAAATGGAAAAATAGTTGATCTATTTAATTTAGATATAATAAATGCAGATGTTGCCATCTCAGACGGTGTTTTTGTCGGCATTGGCACGTATTCAGGAAAAGAGGAAATTGACGCAAATGGGAGGTATATTGTTCCATCATTTATTGATAGCCATGTACATATCGAATCTTCCATGGTCACTCCAGTTCAATTCTCACAAGTTGTTTTACCCCATGGGATTACAACTGTCATCACAGATCCACATGAAATAGCTAATGTTACTGGAGCTGATGGCATATCCTTTATGTTGAACAATTCAGAAAATTCTCCAATGGATATATATTTCATGCTACCATCATGTGTTCCAGCGACGCCATTTGAAAATTCAGGTGCAACGTTATCTGCTAAGGATTTAGAACCCTTCTTCAAGCACCCAAGAGTTTTAGGTTTAGCAGAAGTAATGGATTATCCAGCAGTTATGAATGGTGAAGAAACGATGATGGATAAATTAACGACAGCTATGAAATACTCTGATCGAATAGATGGTCATTTAGCTGGATTAGATGAGCAAGCTATCAATATATACATGACTGCTGGAATACGAACTGATCACGAATGTGTATCAGTTGAAGAAGCTAGAGACCGTATTAAACGTGGAATGTACGTGTTAATTCGTGAAGGTTCTGGTGCAAAAGACCTTATTTCAGTCATACCAGCGGTAAATACAAATAATGCGCGTAGATTTGCATTTTGTACAGATGATAAACATTTAGATGAGTTAATTGAAGAGGGAAGTATCAACCATAATATACGCTTAGCAATTCAGCATGGTTTAGAACCGTTACTCGCTTACCAATTAGCATCATTAAATGCGGCAGAGTGCTTCGGACTAAAAAATAAGGGCGCCATTGCTCCCGGTTATGAGGCCGACTTCCTACTAATTGATAACTTAGAAGAGGTAGCTATTCATCAAGTTTTCAAAGCTGGGAAGCTTGTTGCTCAAGATGGTAAAATGGTAATAGAAGATACGAAAAACCTAGAACAACATTTACCTGAAAGAATTATTCATACAGTTAATATTTCTAAGATCGGTAATAAAGATTTAATGATCCCTATGACAAATAGTTCGAGTGCTAATATAATTGGTATTATTCCAAATAGTATACATACTAAGCATCTTGTTGAAGAGGTCACAGTAGAGAATGATGAATTTATAGCATGCACGAAAAAGGATCACTTAAAAATTGCAGTAGTCGAACGACATAAAAAGACTGGAAATGTTGGCTTAGGCATCGTAAAAGGACTTGAATTATCATCAGGAGCTATAGCTGCAACGGTAGCACACGATTCACATAATATAGTTGTAGCAGGTACAAATGACGAAGATATGATAGCAGCCATCAATCAAATATCGCATATGGGTGGCGGACTTGTTGTGGTCAAAGATAACAAAATACTAAGTTCAGTACCATTGAATATCGGTGGGCTGATGTCCGAAAAATCATTTAACAGTGTATACAGGGAGCTAAAACAGTTAGACGATGCATTACAGCAAATTAACGCACCAACTCATTTTAACCCATTTTTAACATTGTCCTTTTTATGTTTGCCAGTAATCCCTAAGCTAAAGGTGACAGATCTTGGTTTATTTGATGTAAAAACGTTCAAACATATACAAATAGCTACAAATTAGAAATAAGTAGAAGCCATCGTATACGATTGACTAATAAATCATACTAAACACACTACACGTCGTGAAGTCCCTAAAAAAACAAATGCTATCAAAGATTACGAAATAAAAATCCTCTTACACAAATGTGCAAGAGGATTTTTGAATATATGGCAAACTTTCTTCTTTGTAGTTCAGTATATCCTTGCCTTGTCCAAATTCTTCACTGGTTTTCACTACTCTTTAACTATTCTAATTAGCATAATAGAAATTTGCAGTAATTGAACCATCTTCATTTTCCACAATGTCTGTTACATGAATGCCACTATCTGCTGGTGTAGAATTAAACCCTTTCCAGAAATAGTATGAACCGGTGTGAACATTTTTAGAATTAGGTGTTATTTTATCACCAGTTTTGAAGAAATCAGCTGCTTCACCACTGTTATTATCTTTCTCAAGATCATATTTTCCGTCAGCTTGAAGTACTGATAAACCATAATGCGTTATTGCTGCCCCTTCTATGATCTCTTCTTGATTTTGTTGAAAACGCTTATTCTTCCAGTTTTCAACGTTATTTGGCTTGTTTGCGGGATCTGCTTGCTTGATCACATTTTCATCAACATGCCATATAACTAGACCATTAGCTTCCTCACCCATTCTATTAAACCCTTCGTTAAATCCTTGTTGTTGTACATTTTCAATTAAGAAATATTCTGTTCCATTAGACCCTGGAACTGCCATCTTGACTACATCTGGTGACTCGTTAATTGGCTTTATGGTAATTTCTTGTACGCCATCTTCTGGTGTTACCTCGATTGGATCAACCCACCCTAGGAATACTTTAGAAAATGGATCAAAATGTGCTGGAGAGTTACCAGAGTATTCAGGTGCATTTGGGTATCTATTCCAAGAACCACCTGCCATAAGCGAGAACTGCCCTACACCTCTTGAAGAGTAATCTGTATCATAAAAATCTGGTAAGCCTAAAGCATGTCCAAACTCATGCGCAAATACACCTGGTTGTGCAGGATATGGACCAGTAACAAATTCCTCACTGTAACTACCAGTTGATTCATCGTACCCAGCAACATTTCCACCAATTTCTGGTTCAACTGTGTAATTATTTACTACGACACCATCGTAAACTAAACTTGGAGTAATGTCATTCATGAATTGATCGATCTCTTCATCAGTTACATTTCCATCTTGATCTACGTCAGCCGCAGGAAAGCCAGTTTCATAATACTTACCCCAATAAGCTGCTGAAAGCACATTCCATTTATGAGACCAAATTTGAGCAGGATCGGTACTAAATTCTGCTCCAGTTCCTTCATGAACGACAAAAATATTCGGTACTTCACCATCTACAGCATATTTAGAGAAATCAATTTTCTCATCAGCAGTTTGCAATAAATCAATTAATAACTCACCAATTCTAGCATCTCCATTTACATTCCCGTGTACGAATGAATCACTTTGTTCCAAATAATAAGAAGCTTCTTTAGGAAGGGTAATCCACCCGATATCTGTCAGGTCATCGTACGTTGTTAACGTTACTTTCCCATAGCTTGCTTCTTTATATAAATTTGCCATCGTCCGGTTTGTAGGTGCCTTAATTCCTTCAAACTCTTCGTATTGTTTAAACCTATCGATTTCATAAGGATTGTATTGCTCTCCAAACACTAAATCATTCAAGTAACTAGCTGGTACTCGGTCTGCAGGCGCACCTAAAGCTGTATCTGGAAATTCAGCCAATAGGACTAACATAGGAATGTCATCATCTGTAAATTGATAGTCGACACCATCATGTCCAGGTTGTTCAAATTTATTTCCACGGTTTAACTCTTTTTTAAACTCCTTATTAGCGGGATCAACTTTCTCAAACTTAACTCCATTTTTTTTCGCACGATCCGCGAGCTCAGGTGCAACTGAAACATATTCTGCTAAATTAATTTTAAAAGATTCATTGTTCGTCTCCGCCTGTGGTGACTCAAGCAGTTGAGTTCCAGCTAGTGCTCCACCTACTAGCGTAGCTGATAAAACGAGTGAAGATATTTTTTTAAACATATTTTTCCTCCTTTTTATTAATAACAAATGAGAGATATATAGCAAAACAATAACAAGAAAGTTCCTATACTTTTACTTATTAAGTAATAAATAAATCCAAATTTGTTAAAGGCTACTCTCAAGCAACTACAAAATATACGTTATCCGATCTAAATAGTTGGTATTATACAATTAATAAAACCAAAATTCTTTTTTTGGAATGACCTTCTTTTACCCCCCCCTTATTTTCTGTATATTATAAATTTAATAATATTACAAAAACTTATAATTTTCTATAATTCATATAAAAACACGACAATATAGCTATAATTTTGGCATAATTACGTAAAAAAAAAGCTATTTTATCAAAAAATGTAGTTTTTATTGATAAATATCAAACTTTCTTACTATATCAATATATATAATATTATATTTAGATCGCTCTTTTCGTAAACTTTGTTGGTTAAAAAGAGTTCTAAGTAATTATCAAAGTTGTATCCATACTTATTTATTAGTACGAAAAACAACAATAAATGCGAAAACAGCCTGAAGAAAGAGAACTATTCTTTAATGGCATAAATTGTTATTATGCATGTAAAAAAGTCTATCTTATAAAGATAGACTTAAAAAACAGTTTAATTATTTCTTACTGTTACTATTTTTTTGACCCTAACAAAAGTAATAATGTGATTAGAGTAAAAGCAACTAAAGCTAAAAAAGGAATCGTAATAAAACCAAACCAATTAATATACTCGTTACTACAAGGAACGCCGTTAACACATGGTTTTATTCCACCAAAACCAGGTATTTTTTGTTCTAAATAATGTAGAAGAGAAATACAAATTCCTAAAATAGACATCGGAAGAACAAATTTTCTTACACTTATATCATTTTGATAAGTACCGATACCTAATATTAGTGTTAGTGGGTACATTAATATCCGTTGATACCAACATAGCTCACAAGGTATAAACCCTCTAATCTCACTAAAATATAAACTTCCAAAGGTTGCTATTAAAGACACTATCCATGCACCATATAGGAAAAGTTGACCGCTACCGTCTCTACTAGAATCCTTCATCATTTAATTGTCCTCTAATTGTTGTTCTATTAATTTCTTTATTTCACCATAGTCCATAGGATTATCCATCATAACCCCGTTTATAATAACCGATGGAGTCATTTCAACTTTATATTCTTTCACTAATTTATCGTCAATATCTACTTCATCCATTGTTGATTTTTCAATTAAATCATTCTCTAATTGTTGTAAGTCGATATTTGTTGTGGCCTCGGCAACTTCAAGAATTTTTTCTATCGTAACCCATTGTCCTACATGCTCTACAGGTTGTTCACTAAATAATTTCTTATGAAAATCCCAGTATGCTTGTGGATCATTCTTATATACTACTTCGGCAGCAAGTGAAGCTAGGATTGATTCTTCCCCATGGAATAACACATTTACATAAGATAGTTTTACTAAACCCTTATCAATATAATCCTTCTTTAATTCTGGATAAATATACTCTCCCCAACTCTTACAAGCCGGACACAAAAAATCTCCAAACTCAACAATAGAAACTGGCGCATCAGCTTCTCCAATAGTAGGTTGATTCTCAATAGATGGATGTGACGCCATATCACTACCTGGTTTTTGACTCTCTTTATTTACTATAATAAGTAAAGATATCAAGGCAATAATAATTAAAGGAAGTGCTATTAGAAATTTCATATTAGTGGATGATTGATTTTTTCTGCTTTTCATATGTCACCTCTCAAATTTATTAATAGACTTTAGAATAATATAAACCTATCGTTAAAGATAATCCACTATTTATCTTAACATGGGCGACCAGAAAAAGTTTTTGTAAATGAGATAATTCTTTTACATTTTTTCCTTTAATTCTATATAATTACTACCTTTTTCTTAAAATTTTTATCCTAAACTTTGTTGATGTATTCACAAAAATTAAATCTAAATAATAACTTTTAAACTATTGTTAAGGTTTAATAAAGAAGAATAGAAGTCGAAGCTCTTCATGTAGACGTGTAAAATTGTTAATACGGATAATATCAATCAATGAGAAAACAGCCATTCTTTAGGAAACATGTTAAACTGCTTGCCATCGCACAAACAAAATCTAGTTAATAGAATTGCATGTTATAGATCATCTGCTATACTATAGTTTCGGAACTATTCATAACTATATTACAAAACAAAAAGAGCTGTTTCCTCTTCGAATCACAGTTACTTCTTCTTTTATTTTGATAATAGAATGAAAATAACCGCTAAAATTGCTGGAGTTCCTTGCTTAATAAAAATTCCTTTATTTGCTGTCAGTGCTCCAAATATAGAAGCAATTATTACACATATTAAGAAGAATAGCTGGATCATAATTTTACTTGAATCTGGAACAAAAAATAGTCCCCAGAACAAACCAGCTGCTAGAAAACCATTATACAGACCCTGATTGGCAAATAAAATTTTCACCTTTGGAATTTCGAGTACATCTTTTGTCACTCCAAAAGTTTTTTGGGCTGTTCTACTTGTCGAATAAAACATCTCAAGAAGCATGATATATATGTGCTCAAAAGCTACAATCAAAACAAAAATAATTGCCACTAACTCCATAAATACACTCCTTTTACATATTAGTTAATATTCCCATAATACGTGATTGTTGAAGATCGATGATTAAAGAAAACATGACATCCATAAGTCTAGAGATTAAAAGTTTATCTTGATTGAGAAATAGTTGACTTTGTTTCCACATTCTCACCTGATGGATCCTTTGAAATAAAGAAAATAGCGATTAAAACAAACAACATTCCAAACAAATGGGACAATAAAAGCTCTTCTTTTAAAATTAGAAATGAAAGGATTACAGAGCTGAAAGGAATTACACTTGTTAAAACTCCAGCTGAGCTTGCAGGAACTTTTGATAAACCTTGATACATTAAAAGAAAAGCAAGTACCGTTACAACGATTCCAAAATATAAGATATTCATCCAATCCATTAGACCAACACTTGAAAAGTCAAATTCTCTAGCTTCATAGATTGCAAATGGTAAAAACATAATAAGACCAAAAATACTCATCAAAGTTGATATTGTAAGAGGTGTAAACCTATTAGATACAGATTTCCCCATTGTTATAAACAATGTTTCGCCCAATACTGCTCCAAATATTAAAAGATTTCCTAAGATGGAGTTGATTGTACCAAATTTACCGTCTATAAGATTAATCAACAACACGCCTAATACTGCAAAAATAATCCCTAACCCTTTTGTTTTTGTCAGTCTTTCTTTTAAGAATAAAAAAGATACTAAGCCTATCACTGCAGGGAGAGTGCTTGTAATTATCCCTGCTTCAATTGCAGTCGTATATTTCAAACCATAAAGCATAAAAATATTAAACAAAAATACTCCTGTAAATGCTTGAAGAAAAAGAATAAAAAAGTCTTTTAATCTAATAGATGGCAATTGTCTTTCTTGTAGCAATAAAAATGGAACTAGAATGATTGTTGCTACAAGAAACCGTAATTCCGATGCTAAAAAAACTGGAAAGCTTGAAATAATTAGTTTTCCAAAAACCACTGAACTCCCCACAATTGCCATTGCTAAAAAAATCTTTGTATATGCCAATAGTGATGGATTCATTGCACATTCTCCTTGTCTTAAAACTAATATTACAACGGCAAAAGTCGTCACTTTTTGTTGTTTTTACATCAATTAACATTTTATAAATTTCATATGGGACTTTACACACATCTACTTTACAACCATTGTCATCTGTATATTACCTTTCATATCCAATATGGATAATGAAATTCCTCTAACGTATCCCTCAAAAATTCATTTGATTTTCAAATTAACATTGATAATCTAATTGATCCGTATACATAAAAAGAAAATGACTTCCCTCTCATTCTATCTACTGAAAATGAAGGTTCACCCAATAAAAGAATTTTCTAAAATATAACTTTATACTATGATCAACTCTACTCAACTAAACTCACCTCTTATTATAAGAATTAAACTTATATTATCATAAATTTTAGAAAATTCATCCTTTTTCACTTTCCTTAGAATACCCCCTTGAATAATTACATTTGGTCGAAAATTGCAGAAGCAGCCATTTTTTAATATTGTGATATTTTATTTACATATTTCATCTAAAGGGTAAAAAATTGTTCAACACTTTAATAAACAGTAATAATTTACATAGAGGTCGCTATTACACACATACAATCACAAGTCACAAAACGAGGTTAGATATGATTTCTAGCTCATACAATTATCCATGCATGCAATTATGGGATAACAAAAAAAGACGCTGTGCATTTCAGAAATGCGCCAGCGATATTTTGACAATATAACATATTAAACGGTGTTATAGCATACTAATGCAGAGAGGAAAAACTGCCTGCAATATTTAATAGTTAATTTCTCTTTTGAAAATTCCCTACTACAACTCCTGTTAAAATTAAGATTCCTCCGATAAAGAAACTAGTATCTAGTTCTTCACTTAATAAAATCCATCCTAAGAAAGAACCTACTACTGGTTGAAATAAGAAAAACAATGAACCGATCCCAGCATCCATAATTTCCATACCTTTGTTCCAAAGAAAAAAGGCTCCTGCTGTTGAAACTAACCCAAGGTACGTAATACCCAAAATAATTAAACTGCTTTCAAAATTTACATCATATACTTGAAGTTCCCATACCATGATAGGTGTTGTAAATATAAGTGCAAATAGTATCGAATAAGTAGTAATAAACAATGTTGAATAGCGTTGAGATGCAATTTTCACATAAACTGAAAGTACTGCCCATGTAATTGCAGCTCCTACTAAAATTATGCTGCCAAGTAGATAGGTACCGAAAGTGATATCTATTCCAATAACCACAACAACTCCACAAGTTGCCAGAAGCAGTGCCATAACTTTTACAATTGTTAACCTCTCTTTTAATACAAACTTTGCAAAGATTATGGTAAAGGCAGGTGTAACTGAAGTAATTAATGCTCCTGTATGTGCATCAGATAATTTTGTACCAATAAATTGCAAAGCAATAGAGACAAAATATCCTATAAAACCAATCCAACCTAGTAATAACCAATCCCTTTTCTTTATTTTTACATCATTTCTCTTTTTCACTCGACATGTGTTTAAAATTGTAACTAGACAGGCAAAAGCAATCATATATCGCAACCACATTAACGTGAATGGTGGAACAAATTCTAAAACATATTTGCTGACAACATACATCCCACCCCAAATACTTGCGGCTAAAGATAAACATGTCGCTCCAAGTAAATTTTGTTTCAAAATTATAACTACCTCCATCTTTATATAGGAAATTTGAAAAGAATATTTCCCCTAAGATGAGGCATGACAATTTATTTAACTATTCATCCCCCAACTTAGGAAAGAATAGCTGGCTGGTCATTTTCAAAAATATCAAAATACAATCTCATTATTTATCCCCCTAAAAGTTATTAATGAATCAATTTGTCTCACTTAATCAAATATCAAAATCAGTACACCCGATCTATTCCACTCCGCTTTCTAGAATTGAGAATTTTCCTTGTTTACAATCAATTTCTGCTAACACACCGTATGGCAAAATAAACTTCGGCTCCGTATGACCAAAACTTAAATTATAGAGAATCGGCAAATCTTCTAGATGATATTCTTTCATTACCTTTAATATTTCATGTTTATATTCTTCATAATACTTCTCATCTTTAGGTTTACCGAAAATGATACCCCTTGTTTTTTGTAAAATCCCTTGTGCTGCATAATTTCTCAACCAGTACCTAATATAATTTGGTTCTGGATGCTCTTCAGAGGTTTCAAAGAAAAGAATACTATTCTCCCAATATTTCATCTCTGGCCACAGTGCTGTGCCTTTTAGAAACTCCAGCACTTCCATACATCCTCCAACTAAATGTCCTTGTCTAATGTCTGACCCTTGAAGTATCTCATAGCCATTATTCTGTTTCATACTACGGCGTTGATATTTGTTTGATATTGTCCATTCTAAACGCTCACTCGTCCATTCATTAGCAGGTTGAATTTCACCAATAATCTCATTTGAAAATAGCGTTCTGTTTACCATTTCAATTGTATATGAATTCATTTCAACGTTTTCAGCAAAGTCAGTTAAAATTGCTGGACCGTAAAATGACGTAATACCCGCTTTATAACAAAAAAAGTGAGAAATAGTCACATCTGAATATCCTATAAAAACCTTTGGATTTTCTCGTATAACATCAAAATCTATATATGGAAGTAAACGAATACTATCTTCTCCACCAATATTTGCAAAAATCCCTCTTATACTTTTATCTTTAAAAGCCATCATTAAGTCCATAGCACGAGCTTCTGGATTATTATAAATATATTCTGATCCTTTTAAGCTATATGGCATTGGGACAACAACAAGACCAAAAACCTCCTCTAACCTCTTTACGCCCTGTTCATAACGCCATCTAAGGTCAGGGTCGCCTGCGCCTCCCCAAGAAGGACTTACTGTAGCAACACGATCTCCCGCTTGTAATTTTTTTGGCTTCATTAACACAGTAACTACCTCCCGCTATTCTTACGTTTGAAGAACTCTTTTTCGTAAACTTTATTGCAAATTATACTGAAATAAATTAGCTTTTACAAAAACATCTATCTATAGGAACACGGGCAATGAACATACACTCCGTTAATGCCTAAACAACTTACCTATGAATATAGTTCCTTCGATAATTTTATAAAATTATCGCATCTTTTAAATGATGGTTTTAGGTTTTAGTATTATATCGATATGCTCTTTTTACTACATAACACTATTATAAATAAGTTATTTTTTACAAAACAGACCATTATCTCGCATTTTGCTTTGCTATAAGAAATTGTTGAGCCAAAAAATATGCAGTGACTGTAAATATCTGAGTGTTTATGTTATTTGATAATATTTGATTTCCAAAACTATCGAAATCTACTAATCGAACTTTTATCTCTTCGGTATCATCTAAATCTTGCTTATCCCCTTTAAAAGCTTCCAATAATAGAAATGTTTTTACTTTATTGTTTTGTGCTCCTGGATTTACCATAAATTCACCTAAGAAAATAGGTTCTCTTAAAGAAGTGTAACCTGTTTCCTCCTTAACCTCTCTTATTAGTCCTTGCTCGTGTGTTTCATTTCCCTCTCTTCTTCCAGCAGGAACTTCTACGAAAAAATCGTTACCACCATGACGATATTGTTCAACTAGCACAAGCTCGTTTTCTTTTGTAATTACTATCGCATTCACCCAATCAGGGTATTCATTTACTAAATAGTCTTCTATTTCTATGCCATTTGGAAGCTCACAATGATCTCTTCTAATATTACCGAATGGGCTTTTATGTAAGTAATCTGATTTTATCGTTTTCCATTTATCCATAGTCACCCTCCTAATTTATATCATTCTACCAAACTATTCATAATTTTAGCAAAATCACCTGACAGTTATCGATATATTAGATCGGTTTGTGACCTATTGTACTGCTTCAAAAGCATCTTATTTATTCTTCAACCCTGTTTTCACGTAGTTTATTGCTGTTTTATCATACAGATAAATAGAACATATATAACTTGATTTTCTGGTATTTTTTCTTCTATAAAGCGACACCATTATCTTTTAAGAACTATAACAACAAAGTTTACGCAAACATACTTATGGTAAAAAGATCAACTCATAAAATGCCTCATTATTATTGTTTTTGTCCTGTCTTACAAACTGGTTAAATGCTCATTATTCTCCCTATATATATGTATTTGCTAGATTACTGTACTTACAAATAGTTTGACCTTTTCAACATTTACTGCAACATACAAAAGAATTTTTTTTTAGCTTTAAGTTAAAAAGTGTGTTGTTACCAGTTTGAATTAATAATGATCATTTACAAAGCCAATCAAATATGGAGTTTAGTTCACTAGAAGCCACAGATATAACTAAAGAAATCAAAGAAAATAAAAACGGGTATAACAATTGTTATACCCGCTTCTTTATACGTGCTCTCTCTTATTTCCAAAAATCATCAAAAACACTAATAGGCGCATTCCGTTTATGTTTTGTCTTCAACCAATGAGATGTAATTTTTTCCGATGCGTCTTCCGATACTTTTTTTCCTTCTAGGAAATCATCAATTTCATCATATGTGACACCAAGAGCCAGTTCATCTGGCAATTGAGGTTTCCCATCTTCTAAGTCAGCAGTAGGTGCTTTTAAGTACAATCTTTCTGGACAACCCAAATTTTTCAAAAGCATTTTACCTTGTCTTTTATTTAAGCGGAAGATTGGGACTAGATCACATGCTCCATCTCCATGCTTAGTATAAAATCCTGTCACAGCTTCAGCACTATGGTCTGTACCTAACACAACACCATTGTGAGTGCCAGCAATACTATACTGAACTTTCATTCTCTCTCTTGCCTTTTCATTCCCTTTTAAGAAATCAGAGATTTCAACACCCGCTTCTTTTAAAGACTCTACACTAGCATCTACTGATGGCTTGATATTAACCGTAAAAACCTTTGTTGGTTGAATAAATTCAATTGCCATTTGACAATCATCCTCATCCTTCTGAACACCATAAGGAAGTCTAACACCAATAAACGAATACTTGCTATCACCACATTCTTCATTTAACTCATTTACGGCAATTTGAGCTAATTTACCAGTCAAAGTAGAATCCTGACCACCTGATAACCCTAAAACTAAAGAATCAATAAAAGGATGTTTCTTTAGGTAGTTCTTAATAAAATCTACACTTGTTCGAATCTCTTCTTGTGGATTAATAATTGGTTGTACCATCATTTCTCTTATAATTTCATTTTGATATTCGTGCATTGAGAACTTCCTCCCTAATTTACATTAACTATTTATTTAACATATTTTTACCTGTTCGATTTTCCAGCTTAGGACAAAATTCCACGGATAGCCCATCCCTGTTGAAAGAATTCTTTTCATTCTATCTGCTAAGTATACTATACTCGAACAGTTTTTTTCATAGCCTGAATTTATCTGTTACCCCATTCTGGGTATTTTTGTATCTTTTTGGTAAAACCTATTGTCGTTTAGTTCTCTAGGAGTTATAGCCTTAAGGACAATTTTTCTATAAGATTCACTCTTAGTATCTTAGGAAAGCACCAACTTATTAAGTTGTAATTTTCTTATTGAAAGTTAATTCATTTGATGAATAAGTCTTACCATTATCCACAATGGGATGAAAACTATAAAATCACTATATTTCTCCAAAAACAAAAATAAATTGTTGTCACTGTGTACCCTTCACTACCCTATTCTTTTCATATATAGCTTATGTTTTTTAATATACTGATAACAATTTTCTGGCATCAGATACCTCGGCTCCCCCCCCATACTTAATTCATCACGAATATAGGTTGAACTGATTTCCATAGCTAGACCTTTATCAATTAAATGGAATGTGTTGCCGTCATCGTTATTTCTTAAAATACCTGACTTTCCAATCGTAGCTAACATATCAATACCATCACGAGCCATTATAATGAAATTGAATTCTGACACCAATTTATCACCATTAGACCATTTTCCCTCCCCAATATCAACCAATAAATCTGCTCCCATAATGAAGAATAATTCATCACCTGGATATTTGTTCTCAAAATGTTTCATCGTCGTATAAGTATCAATTTTCCATGCATCTTGATTCATTTCATAATCATCGAAAATAAATATAGGATTGCTTTCAATTGCCATTTTAACCATTTCTTTTCGGTGCTCATCACTAATATTCATTCGCTTATCTTTTCTTTTATTTGAACAAGGTAAGAAAACTACATAATCTAATTTACAACGGTGTGCAACCGTACTTGCTGTCCATAAGTGTACATTAGTCACTGGGTCATACGAAGACCCATAAATTCCGATTCGAGCCATTGCGCAGCCTCCTTAAATATAATAACTAATCAATTCTTCTAACGTTTTTTTTCATAGTATTTTTTGTATACAGTTCCAAGAGAAAAACCTAAATGTTTAGCAATCGTACTTGTGAGAACAATACATTGTATATTCCTTTTCTTAATTGCTTTCGTAGTTACTCCATCAGATGATCTAACTTCATCAGATTATTCCACCTTCAAAACGTCTAACTTTAACGTATCATATGTATTTACTAAAAAACACATTATTTTGCGTGCACAGGACTCAAGAATTTTAAACCTTTTTATTTAACACCAGAACGTATTTTCTTATATAATATAATAATAGGGGTGATTTTATTGAAAGGTAGTGAAAAGATGAAAGAGGCTCCTGCCTATATGCAACCTGAAGAAATCAAGTTGCTTAAAGATGCCTGGGATGACTATAGCAAGATACAAAAAACTACATTAAATGAGTATGAAATAGAAGAAATAAAAAATAAAATTCTTGAAGCTTTGGAATTTAAACAGGAAGTAACTATAACGTATACAAAAAATGGAACTTTTAAGCCTTGTGTGGGTCACATCTATTTTGTAGATAAACTCAATAAACATATAATGGTGATAGATAATTTAGAAAATGTACAAAAATTTAAATTTGAGCGTATCATAAATGTACAAATAAATTAACAGCCCGGATACTTTGTAGGGCTGTTTTTTCATGAACGTAATGTCAAGATGTGATGATAATATTTTGGCAACTGTATTCATTATCATCTATGTTCTTTTTAACTTTCGCTCAGTCTTTCACCGTTTGAAATACCTTTTCATAAAGCAGACAAAAAGAGGAACATCCATGGCGACAATAGAATGGGTGATTGTATCAATGGCAGAAATGCATTGAACGAAGTTGTTTAATTCATATGCATATTTTCCATCTAGCGCTATCGACATACTAAAAGATTCATTTACCACTGGTACCGTTACAATCATGGAGTTGATTTCATATCGAGTACAGTAATTAGGCCACCACTGTTTGAAACACAAGCTAGGTTCCCACAATATCCATTTACTAGCTTTTAAATTACTACATTTATTAACCAACAATACAATAGGCTACCAAGCTAAGCATGGCAGCCTCTATTAACTAAAAGTATCATCCTAATAAATTACTTACAACCACAAAAACTAATACAAAGGTAGGAATAAATACGGAGTGAAATAATAGCTGTCTTTTCTTTGTCATTTACATTCCCTACTTTCTATTAATATTTAATATATTTATAATTTTAGATTATTTTTAACATAAACACAATTTTATAAGAGTAAAATCCACAATACCATTGCGGTTAAAAGAAAAAGTGGATAAATATGCTAATTGTTATAATACAATCCTTATTACTATGGGCAACTATTTCATCTGCAATAATATGCTTATTCCTTCTAGGTAAGGTTAGTAAAGGTACGTTTAAAGGAATAAAAGATGTTTTATTGTGTCTTTTTTATACCCTTTTAGTCTTCCCAATTATTTTTCTAGTGAAATTAGTTGTTTAAAGCATTTATTATAATTAGTTACAGATCATTTAAAGTATTATCTTATAACAACAATTATTGAATTAATTTATTTACCCATCTAGCAAACTCTTCTTCCGTTTCCTTTTCCCCATTTATATACATATCTATAGAGTTATCATTATAGAAAAAATACATTACATATTGCTGGTCCCCTTCAATGAACATTACATTACTACCATTACTTCCAAAGGACCAATCTAAGTTTTCAAATGCTACATTTAACAAATCATATATATTCTCGTCATTTGTAGTTTTAAACTTTGCCATTTGTGTCTCCATATTATCATCTAATTTATTGATCCATTCATCAAACTCTTCTCTCGTTTTCCCCATACCATCTACAGTCATATATATTGATTCCTTCTTATCGTTAAAGAATATTACATACTGCTTATCATTTTTTTCACCTAGAAAGAGCATTACATTATTATCATCACTTTCAAAAGACCAAGTTTCATTTTCGAATGTATAATTTAATATATTATATACACTCTCTTCATTTTCAGTTTTAAATTTTTTCATTTGCTCCTTCATCTGTTTATCTAATTGTTGCATATCACTATCATTTATCTCATAATCTCTATATACTAACTCATTTATCCATTCATCAAATTCTTCTCTCGTTTTCTTTTCAGCATCTACGTACATATCTATAAATTCTTCTCTATTAGTGAAGTATATTGAATATTGTTTATCAAAATAAGTACCTTGGAAAAGCATTACATTATAATCGTTACTTTCGAAAGTCCAACCTGAATCTCTAATTCTAGTATTTAATAATTCATATATACTTATCTTATTAAAAGCTTTAAACTTCGCCATCTGTTCCTTCATTTTTTCATTAATATCTTCTATATCATCACTTAATATTGGATTCTCATTAGTATCGCTGAAATCTATTGAATCAGATATTGGAACCTTTTTATCATTAATTGTAATATCATTTTCATGGTGTACTGATTCCCCACCAAATAATGACATTATTAAAACACTAGCAATTTTGACTTTTATCATGAAGTGTAGCCTCCATTTATTTTATTTTTCTTGTGATGGCTATATTTTATAAAATTATTTTCAAAAATGGATTACAAAGTGGTTACAACGTGCTTATTTTGTAATATTATAATGAACTTAAGGTACAATCAATGCCCATTTTTTGAAAACAACTATATCTTTGTTTCTTTCTCTTATGTCCACGTTACCAGTTAGTCACCCACTTATTCATACTAGTTTGGCAATAACCTCTTACGACAAATTAGTTTATGCTGTTGGTGGTAGTCCAGATGGCATAAATGTTATTGATGTCAAAAACTCACTCACTTATTGCTACTGTTTCTGTTGGAAATAGACCATACTGTATTGCTATTACACAAGAAGGGAGATTTGCTTATGCTTCTAACAACGGTAGTAGCACTATATCAGTAGTTGAAACAACAACTCATTCTGTGATTGCGACAATTCAGTTAGTTTATAAGAACTTATGAAGTAATGGGAAATTGTAAGTGCAAAAATGATAAGTGTCCTCAGTTATTTAAGATTCAAACAGAAACTAAAATTGATTTTTTTGACAGTTTGAGAAATCCAAATTTTTTAACTTTGAAAATGCTAAATAAACATAAAGATGTTGAAGTTAAACTAGATTCAACTGCTGAATTGTTATCTGAAATGTCCCTCTTTGATCCGGTTGGTGATCCACAGGGTAGTACGTTTGTTGAATTTGACTACATTCTTCAACGCTCTGCTAATAATGGCCCTTTTTCTAATCTATCCACACTAACATCTAGACAAAGAGTTAATATATTCGAAGGCTTTAATAATCCTGATAAAGCATCATTAATTACTAACATTACTTGGACAGATAAGCCTGGAGTAGGTTTGCATGTATATCATGTACGAATAGCCAACAGATTTACGCTAAATAGTAAAGCACTATTTGATTCCCTAATGTTCCAAACTCGTTCCTTAAATGCTACGATTTTTTTTCACTAATTTTTTTGCAATCTTAATAATTCATAAGTTTTCATAATTAAAAACATTGCACTTGGTCATTTATCAGTTGCATCATCAAACTTTTCGCATTTATTATTAACAACTAATTCTGTAAAGGAATTGATAAAATAATGACAAATTGCAAGTGTAAAGATGATAAAACAGTAGACTCATTTAAGGATCAATCATTAATGGACTTAAATTTATTTTCGAACAACATGTTTATACCGCAAGCTGTATTGACTTTACCTCCCATCTTTACTAAAAAAGGTAATAACATACATCTAAATTCTATTGTTACTTTGGAAATCGCTGCTGATGGTTCGAGTGAACCCATAAGTATTGACATAGATTATATCCTCCAAAGAATAACCAATAACGGGATACCGATGAATTTAGCTACGATTCGATTACAAAGAGAATTCACCAACGAATCGAATAACTTAATTAATACTATAACCCCTAACCTTACTTGGGTTGATTATCCAGATACTGGCATTCACACCTATCGTATTTTCATCCAAGAGGCTGGACCATGTGCCAATGTCGATACTATTTGTGCTCAAACTCGTGCTTTAAATGCCTTAGTTATTAAACACTAATAACTATTTAGTAACCACAATACAAAACAAGTCTTATAAGCTAACATTATCCACAGCTTCATCCGCAAGATAACAGAAGGATGACTGTGGTTAAATATTTCTTGCAGTAAAGCAACACCCTTATATTTCTTGTAGAAGAAATATCCGAACGTCTTGTGAGCTGTATGACAACCCATTTCTTCACTCCAACCTCTTGTGCTGCTTCGTTTTTTCCATGCTTGAGACCTTTTAATATGACTGAATGATGGAATATTGGACAAACAGTGGTTTGTAAATGGCTTGATAAAAGTGGAATATCACAACAGTGGTTATCAAAATCTTCTGGCGTTGGTAGAACCGCCATTAGTAATTTAACTCAAGGTAATTCGGTTCATACGCCTAATGCACAAGCTATAAAAAAAATAATGAAAGCGATTAAGAAAATAGATCCGAACGCTAAAGTGGATGATTTTTTCGACATATAAAAGGGACTGCTCTCATACAGTCCCTAACCTTTATAAACACAGCTCAACTTGAGTTTAATAACATGCATCTTATCAAAAACTTTTTATGCAAGAGATTTTGGAAATGAATTTTACTTGTATGAAAAGAACTTTGGTAAATTAACAATGTAAAAAATCATGTATATTCTTTATCATTCACTTTGTAAAAATATAGTTATATTAATGATTGTGAAAATGCATCTGCTGTTCCTATAGCTCCTATTATGTAAAATAGATTTGAATAATATATACAAGATTATTCATTTTTCGGATATGACACTAATTTGAAATCAAGAATCGCATATCTCGACTATTCTTCATATATTAAATTAATAATAAATGATGGAGTGGGTGATTTTTATGGGGGTGGCTTATGTAGCAAATGTTAATTCCAATAATGTATCTGTGATTGATACGAAGACACATGAGGTAATTGCTACTGTACCCGGTCTGACTGAACCAACTGATATAGCCATCACGCCTGATGGAAAATTAGCTTATGTTACGAGTGATAACATTGGAAATATATATGTTATAGACACCAAAACTCATTCTTTGGTAGCAACAATTGGCACTACCGAAAGAGCTTTTAAAACAGTTTTTACGCCTGATGGAAAATTAGCTTATGTTGCAAATGACTTTGATCCAGGAACTGTTTCTGTCATTGATGTGAAAACTCATTCCGTTATTGCCACTGTGTCTGTTGGGGTTAATCCAGAGGCTGTTGTGATCATACCGAATTAGTGAATACAGAATAGTAAAGTAAATGTCTGATGGTTTTGCTATTCTGCAAGACTTCGGATGTCTGCTATTATGTATACTAGATTTGAATATTGTATTCATGTATATACAAAGAAACTGACGTTATAAATCGTCAGTTTTTGGGAGTCATCATTTCTCTAAGATAACTGTATTACCCTAAGTGAGGGTCTCATAAAAGATATGGTAGTTCCTGCCACTAAAGATACCACTGTACCAATTGTTTGTCCAGCATTTAAAGATAGTATAGTGGTTCTTGTGATTGTATTTTCTGTAACAGCTCCTGCAACTCCCACCATTCCTATACTTGTATCAGATCGTGATACACCGTCTATTGTTATATCAGTTTCAAAATTGTATCCTGAACCATCTGCATCGAATACTATAACTGTAAATGAAATTTCGTAGTCACCAGCATTTTGCACAGTAATAGAGAGAGGGTTAAGTGTAGTACCACTAAAAGGCCCTGGGGTGTCATATGCTCCTCCCAAGGGAGTAATTGGTTGCGCATCCACTCCAGGAAATGGACCTCCATCATCTCTTAAAACACCGTAAGTTAAAACTCCTTGAGGTCCTGGTGACCCTTGAAGTCCCATTGGTCCTTGTTTCCCAGGTGGTCCTTGTGGTCCTTGTGGTGGTGGAACGACCCTGCATTTACAATCTTTATCTTTCATTAGTAATTGTCTCCTCCTATAGTTGTATATACTTTATATTTATGATTCTTTTCTATAGAAGGTTGGACTAACATGTTTAGTGTGACAAAAATATGCTTTAGTCTATGTTAATAAGGGACAAATGGACTAAGCTACGATATAACACAAAGTAAATTCCTGATTATGTAAAATAAAAAGTCCCAATTTTTCATCTATGAGAACAGTCGACTCATTAATCATTGTGTTGCATAAAATTGATTAATTTGACCTATCACATTAATACAAGCTAAATTCATATATATTACATACCATAAAGTACACCCTTTATTATCACTCTCCCCTCCCTGCTGTCTCCTCCTTTCATGAACAATCAGGGAGGGTTTACATATACACTGGGTGTTCACCATAATCTCTAATATGTCTCATAATAAATTTTACTTAAATTTTCAATTATTTATTGTTGAAGAAATTCTGGTAGTTTGGCTGAAGACTCCATCTCTATATTAAATTATTGTTTAATTAAACTGTTATTTAATAGAATAGAGCGATTTAACTTTTCTTCTACACTAAATAATTCATCAGTAATATCCAATGTATTATCATAATGCATTACTTTAAAATATAGATTTAGTTAAATTTTACTAAATAAATAAGTTTTTAGTAATCACAACTTACCTTCTGTTTGTTAAATCTTGTAATATCCCTAGACACTATATGGTATCATTAATTTAATTTTCAACTTCAAAGAGGTGATTATTATTAAACTTCAAACTACATTACTAACTCTGGGTGTATTACTCTGTTTGAGTCTTGGTTATTTAGTTCTTAATATTAATCATGTTTATCTACACATTGATTTCAATTTAGGTATAATTGTCGTAGCATTAATTTTCATACCATTAATCATCACTAGAGATTTTGCATTCATGGATAAGAAAATCAATGTGAAAACGGGTTATTTTTTCATAACCTTAGGTATACTTCAATTTCTATTAACAATGATTTTCATTGATATTTTTTTTCATTAAACTATCATTGAGTCGATTAACTACCTTGAATTTCATAAACATCTGTCTCTATATCATCATCTTCAGATATGTTTTTTATGTTAATTGCTCTATTTACAACCTTATCATCTGCCCAATAAGGAGCTTTACCGTTTTCAAGTGGCACACCATATCCTTCTATAAATTTACTTCCGAATCTAGCTCTGATTTGTGCTATATGTTCTGCATGTTCTTCCAATGTGTAAAAGTGCTGAAATCGTCCATCCACTGTTCATTCATCGCCGTTTCATCAAACTCAACGGTGAGTTGATCTACTCTTGTTACCTCACTACTCTTGTTACCTCACATTCAAATTTTTTCATTTGTTTTTCCTCCCTATTCTCCAAATTTGCTAATAAGCCTTATAAAGTGTTTGTATCTAAAAATGTATTTATTATCCAATCTATAAGTACAAGCAATCTTTCAAGTAGAATCATAGACTAACTAATGCGAAACCTACCAAACCTTGAAAGAGGTGATAATATGACACACAACGGAATAACTACTTGTGATTGTGGTACTAAGTCGTTAAGAAAGCTTGTAAAAGAAAACTTTAAAAAAGGTGACCCAATCGGTGTAACTTTCGTTGGTACAGATGTATTACTAGTGGCTGTTGGTGAATTTTTAGAACTTAGAGATGAAGCAATAGTTGTAAAAAACATCTTTAATCTTCCAGAACAAGATTCAATAAGTTTTATCCCTCTAACAGACACAAATAGTATTGAAAAGCTCGAAAAATTCCCTGACGATCCAAGTCCTGTCGCAATCAGAGCTAAATAACCAATTTTTCATACCTCCCTATTTGGGAGGTTTTTATAAGGCTAATCACCTTATTGCTTATTTAGTTTCATAAACTACTAGTATTTTCGCCATTTTTTTTTAAGTAGGTAAAGAGTATTGCTTCTCCCCTCTTTATCTGAATATCATGTTTAATAAGAGGAAAGAGGTGAAAAGATGTCTAGTAATGTGATAAATTGTCAAGAATGTATATTCCCACCCTACCCAAATAAAGAGTTAATTAATTTTCGTGCAGAAAAAACGAACATGGACCAACCACTCGATTTTAATGAAGTTAACAGGATATCTTTTAATAATGCACTTATTAATAATGGAAACGGATATGATACTAGTGCTAATCAATTTAAAGCTCCAGAAACTGGGTTCTATATTTTTACTACTGAAATTTTATTAGAATTTGTAAACCCAGGGAACATAGAAATAGAAATCCGGTCCAATAAGAGATTGATTGGTTCAACTGGAGTGTTGTTATCTTTCCAAGATGAACCAGTAGGCTTTACCGCGATGACTCCATTAGATGCTGATGAATTGGTAGCTGTTTTTATTACACCAGCTAATACCGGATTTAAAGCTATAGAATCAGCTTTTACTTATTTCGGTGGCTCCATATTACGATAAACCCATAATATTTTGCAGAATTTCAATTGGATATAACAGTTGATATGTTATATCCTCTATACAGGTTTTTATGAAACATAGTTACTCTTGAGTTTCCATATTCCCCTACAGCTTTTCTCATCACTTGAAGAATATCAACTCTAAGATATACTTCATTTTCTTCATGATTTATTTTGTAACTTACATCCTCATAATTCTCTTCAATAAACTGATTGATATTATCTGTTTTCACTGAACCCTCATTTACTCCATTAATATAAATCGAGTAACTCTTCATTTTTGTAAACCCCCTTATGAAACTTAATAATTCTGGAGTTTCCTTAATTAAAAATAATGTACTTGGTCATTTATCAGTTACATCATCAAACAATTTTGCAAACGCTTATGCTTTTTGTTATGACACTTAACGCAAAGCTTTTCTAAATTATCAATCTCTAATGCTAACTCAGGATGTGTGTAAATCTCCTTCTTGTGATCCACATCTAATCGTTTATGTTTATCTGGATCATGATTGTCCGTGTACACTTTTCCTTGTCGCATACATTCCTGGGATTCATAGTTGTCACGTTCTAATGCTCTCATTCTTACCGTTTGCCAAGCACCCAACTTGTAGAACTTCTTCTTTTGTTCTTAAGTTTTGTACATGCATGAATAACACCTCAATATTTAAAATTAAAAACAGAAACGGAAATGTCCTTTTCACTTCTGTCATAAGCTTTGGGGTGGCGACTACCCGCAAGGGTGCAAAGTCCTCAAAGAACCTAATTTTCTGCAAATAAAAAGCACCCTTGATGGAGTGCTTTAATACTATTCTTGTATAAATCCAATTTGTTTTTTAGGTTCTTCAGGATTCTCTCTACGTAATGCTACTAGAAGAAAATTCAATTGACTTACATGTTGTATTAATTCTGCTGGTGCTCCAGTATCTGCTAAATTTCCAGTAAACTTCACTAGTTTAGCTCCTATATTACCTACACCAGTTATAGATACCGTTATTGTTTGACCGAATGACGCTAGCATTACTCCTGCTTCATGCTCATTATCTAGTTGTCGATTGTATTCGTTTACTGAACTTAAGATATCTTCCGCTATTGCGCCTGCATAATCTTTAAATTTAATAGATGGAAAATTATTCATATTATCAACCCCTTTATAGAATTACAATTCGACAAAAGGAGATTCTTTCCTGTTTTGGAAGTTTGAATATTATATAACAAAGCATATCCATTAGATAGACTCTTATTGAACTTCACTTAGTTTATATTTTGTTATGCTCAACAAATGCCTATAAGCCTTGCTGTATTTATATTTAAACACTTTTCCAAATTGAACTTGGCTCTCGTTAATTATGTGTACTTCATAAAAAAGAGTTGCCTGCTCATTGAACAGACAACACATCGAAAAGTACTTGCAACGGCTTACCACACCTTGAAAACGGATCATAAAATAGAGTCTTTCACCTATAAGGTGGTAAATGGGTGACAATATTCCTTGAGTGCATCATATCATACAATTCTGTTTCACTCCTTTCCGACACTGAAAGTGTTGATATGACTGGGTTTATAAATTATTTTTCAAACAACTGCACAGCAACCAAATTATGTAGCACTAAAAGATTTTAAATAAATAGGCTCTATTATATTTTATTATTGATAACGGATAATAATTAAGGAAAACCCCAATTTGAGGTTTCCCTAATTCTTGTAACACTGCGTTTATTGAACAAATTCATTTTACTTTTTAAAAATGGTTGTATTTTCAATACGAATCGAATCAACTTCTCCGCATTCTAAACAAAATGTGTAAATTTTATTTGAACCACTCAAAGACATTTTGCTCGGTTTTATTGGCATATAATCTGTACCTTCTACGAATTCAGTACTTCCACATTTAAGACATTTTTTGTTTTCCATATTCTCAAATTCCCCATTTCTTATATTTTCTTTATTCACCTTACTTGTCCTTTCTTTAATACGACTCTAATTTCCGATAAGTTTCAAATATTAATATTAGTTCGTAAAACTAGAATTTGAACAACCACTATACATTGACTCTTGAAAACAGACAAAACAAAATGAGATTATCGATACAATCCCATAATTGTTTTATCTAAATAGTCTTGATCTACACCTATATACATTAACGTTGTAAGTTCCACATCATGGTTAAATATCTTTTGTAAAGCTGCTGCATTTCCCCATTTCTTATAATGCATGTAGCCAAACGTCTTCCGCATTGTGTGAGTCCCAACATCTTCACGATATACTATTGCTTTAGCAGCATCTTTCAAAATACGATAAGCCTGGGAACGATGTATAGGCTTTTGACTTCCTCTATGATCTTTTTGACGGCTCCTGATCAAATAATCATCATGATCCATGTCCTTAATATATGGTGCTATTGCTTTCCTCAACTTTGGAGAGATTGGTGTCCTTCGTTTTTTATCTGTTTTGATTTCTCTTCTTCTAATGTAATCACCACGAACATCTTTCACTTGCAATACTAGAATATCAGATACACGTAGCCCAATAGTGACCGCTTTTCTTTAATGGACAAAGTGAACAATCATAAACGCCGAGAATGGACCGATTCAAAACATGACTTACCTCGTGTGAAAGAAAGTACAGAGAAATATGAGTCGGTCTTGTTCATTTGTTACGAAAGGTCATGGTGTTTATATAGAAAGTTTTAGCTAGTTAATGTTTAAACAACCCAAAAAGTCGGTTCCTTAGTGTACAGGAATGCGACTTTTTGAGTCTGAAATTGACTCAGTGCAAAAAATTACTAAAATATTGTAATAACTTCAAAATCACATAAGTCTATTAGGCTCTGTTACTTCCTCGTCATTTCTCTCATCATAAGGTTTAATAAAATTAATTGTCGATCCCACTGTTCACATGATGTAATATTTCCTATGCTTTTGTTATGGATTCTACAAATGCTTTTCGCTCCCCATAAACTACCTGGGCAATTGACACAGATTCTATCTATATATTCATAAGACTTAGCTTGATTCATGATTAATTCACTCCTTATTATCATATAATTTACCCTGAGGCTCCGCTTTTCTTTTGTCTCAATGTTTTATCATATATACCCATTAACTTTTCTGTTTCTCGAAAAGAAAGTGATTCTTCCCTACTTTTTTTCCTTGGGTGATTTCTTTTCTTCTTGCTTGATTCATTGTTTTTCTTTGGTTTTGGTAATTGAATTTTGATGTTATTTGCTCTACACCATTTATTCAGCTCTCCTTGAATTGTCCTCACGCCCTTCATCCATTCTTTAAAACAAAAAGAGCACACAAACCACACAGCTTAATCGCTGTAATTATCTGTGCCCTCCTGTTGTCAGGTCGGACTTATAATCTTGTTTTAACTGTAGTAATGATGTCTTTTGCTTCTCCTTGGTGCGTAACAATCACCGTTTCCCCGTGCTCTGGAAGATCATGAGCTATCAATTCACCATTTTTAACAACATATAGTTTTCTTTTATTCTGCAAATCTATTTCAGCAAATTCCTTTTTCATTGGCGAACCTCCTCGCTAATCGACTCCATCTATCTTGTGTTTAATAAATTCCATAATATTCCGATATAACATATAGTATTATAATTTGCTAAACTTCAAAGAGGTGATTATCATTATACTTTATTCCCCCATTTTAATAGCCGGTTTATTCCTCATTTCGAGCGTGGGTTACTTTGTTGAACATATTATTGGTTTTGATTTAGGATGGATTTTCACAAGCTTATTTGTGGTACCATTAGTAATCATAAAAGATTTTGAAATCATGAAAAAGAAAATATCTGTGAAAATGGGTATTTTATTAATAATCTCAGGTATATTTTTATTTATTTTCACGATTTACGTTTCGATTTTATTGTAGTAAACATAACTATCATTTAGTTCACCAAGTATGCTATGAGGGTTATCGCCCTCTTTTTCACGTTAAAACAATCTTTTATTACATCATCAGTAAATTAACTAATAAGCTGGTAAAATAGATTAATTAAAAATACATCTATTTTTTAATAAATGGTAAAATATTCTTATAAATTATGAATGGAGGTATCAATTATGTCTGCCCTTATAGCTCTTGGGGTGGGAGC